>NZ_JAVREJ010000019.1:0-133348 GCF_031845345.1 Pseudonocardia charpentierae
GCGGATCGGCGGGCGGCCCGGCGACCGCATCGCCGGTCGTCCCGTGATCGTGACCATCCATCCTGGCTGCCGCCCCACCTGACACCTCCATGATCGAGGTGTTGCGAGGATCGGTTGAATCCACCCTGTGTGCGAGCGGCTTATTGGGGCGCGACCAGCAGCGCTTTCACGGCCGCCGACACCCGCTTGCCGTCCGCCCGCCCCGCCGCGGCTGCCTGGGCCTTCTTCATGACCTGCCCCATCTGCCGCGGGCCGGGCGCCTGCCCCGTCTCGGCCTCGACGGCGGCCACGGCGTCGCGCGCCAGCACGGCTAGCTCGTCGTCGCCGAGCTGCTGCGGCAGGTAGCGCGCGAGAATCTCGCCCTCCGCCCGCTCCTGCGCCGCCAGCTCGTCGCGGCCCGCAGCGGCGAACGCCTCGGCCGACTCCGCGCGCTTCTTGGCCTCCTTGGTGATCACCTGGAGGACCTCGGCGTCGTCGATCTCCCGTGCCTCCGTGCCTGCGACCTCGACGTTGTGGACCGCCGTCAGCGTCATGCGCAGGGTGGACTTGACCAGCTCGTCGCGCGCCTTCATCGCCGCGGTGAGGTCCGCGCGAAGACGCTCCTTGAGGGTGCTCACAATCTGCGACGCTAGCCCACACGTACCCTGCAGCGGTGAACAGCTGGGTGCGGGCCGCCACCGGAGTCGTCGCCGCAGGGGCGGCCACGGTCGCCTACGCAGCCGGTATCGAGCGCCGGCACTGGACCCTCCGCCAGGCGACCCTCCCGGTGCTCCCTCCCGGAACGCGCGACATCAAGGTCCTCCATCTCTCGGACCTGCACATGACGCCCAACCAGCGCTCCAAGCAGCGTTGGGTGGCGGCGCTCGCCGAGCTGGAGCCGGACCTCGTCGTCGACACCGGCGACAACCTCGCCCATCCCCGCGCCGTGCCCGCCGTCCTCGCCGCTCTTGAGCCGCTGCTGTCGCGGCCCGGGCTCTTCGTCTGGGGCAGCAACGACTACTTCGGTCCGACGTTCAAGAACCCCGCCCGCTACCTCGTCCCCTCCTGGCAGAAGCGTGTGCACGGCGAGGCCCTGCCGTGGCGCGACCTCCGGGCGGCGCTGATCGAGCGCGGCTGGCAGGACGCGACCCACACCCGCTTCACGGTCGACGTCGCGGGCGTGAAGATCGCGGTCGCGGGCGTCGACGACCCGCACATCAAGCACGACCGATACGACATGATCGCCGGGCCGCCCGACGCCGACGCCACCCTCAAGCTCGGCCTGACCCACTCCCCCGAGCCCCGCGTCCTCGACGCCTTCGCCGCCGACGGCTACGACCTCGTCCTCGCCGGTCACACCCACGGCGGTCAGCTCCGCCTGCCCCTGTACGGCGCGATCGTCACCAACTGCGGCATCGACCGCTCCCGTGCCCGCGGCGCCTCCCGGTGGGGCAGCCACATGCGGCTGAACGTATCCGCCGGGCTCGGGACCTCACCGTTCGCCCCCGCCCGGTTCTGCTGCCCGCCCGAAGCCAGCCTGCTGACCCTCGTCGCCCGCCCCGCCGACCCGCACGCAGCGGCGGATACCCCAGCGAAGACGTCGGCGGACGTCGGCTAGACTCGATCGCGGCCCGCAGAAGAGTGCGGGCCATCGGGGTGTGGCGCAGCTTGGTAGCGCGCTTCGTTCGGGACGAAGAGGTCGCAGGTTCAAATCCTGTCACCCCGACCAAATCAAACGGCCTGGTCAGCGGCTCAATACGAGCCCGACGACCAGGCCGTTCGTCGTTGACGGGCAGGTCCGAGGCAGCACGCGGGTGCGCATGATCGCCGGATCCCGAGCATGAGTGGTTGCGTGGCCCCAGCTAGGGAACGGGGGCTTACACCCGACGAATGGATGGCGCCGCTGTTCGGGCTCCGTTGGGCCGACTTCGGTGGGAAGCGCGACGTTCTGGATGGCCGACTCATCTGGGTCGGCCACCAGGTGTTGCGAGCGGGCGTGTCGGTGATCATCGGCTTCGGCTGCTGGTCCCCGGAGGAGCGGTACGCCCTCCGCGCGATCGCCAACCGCGCCGGTGCCGACTTCGAGTTGCACTACCTGACTCTTCCCGAAGATGAGCGCAGGCAGCGCGCAGATGCGCGGTGGCGCGAGTCTCCGGATGAGATCTTCGAGATGGCCATCGAAGATCATGATCGGTTCCGCGCCCTGTTCACACCGCCCATGCCCGACGAGCTCCAAGGCTGCTCGCTTCCTCCGCCTCCGACACCGTTCGAGAGTTGGCCGGCGTGGGCTTCTGACCGGTGGCCCACGCTCCCGCGTCCAGACACCTGACCGCCGCAGTGCTGCCCCCTCGTGTTCTCAACTTCACGGTTGACAACGGCTTGTCTCCAATCCTATGGTTGTTCAACCAGCAAGTTGAGGGCGAAAGGGGGACTGAAGTGGACGACCGACTCTCCAAGGTCTTCGCGGCCCTCGGCGATCCCATCCGCCGCGACATCGTCGCCCGCCTCGCCACCGAGGACGCGACGGTCGGCGAGCTGGCCGCTCCGTACGACGTGAGCATGCAGGCGGTCTCCAAGCACCTCAAGGTGCTCCAGGAGGCCGGCCTGGTCACCCGCAGCCGCGACGCGCAGCGGCGTCCGGTGCACCTGGAAGCCGAGGTGTTCGACCTCATGACGAAGTGGATCGAGCGCTACCGCCGCGAGGCGGAACAGCGCTACCGGCGGCTGGACGCCGTGCTGGCCGCCATGCAGGACGACGAGACCGCAGAAGCCCGACCCGAGGAAGGAACCGCATCATGAACACCACCGCCGAGGCCACCATCGAGGCCGACCCGACCCTGCCGATCATCCGGATCACCAGGGACTTCGCCGCCACCCCCGCGCAGCTGCTCCGCGCGCACACCGACCCCGAGATCTACCGGCAGTGGGTGGGCCCGAACTCGGTGAGCACCACCATCGACTACTGGGACGCGCGCACCGGGGGCAGCTGGCGCTTCCTGAACATCCACGACGGCCAGGAGTACGGCTTCCACGGGAGCTTCCACGAGGTCGGCCCGAACCGCATCGTGCAGACCTTCACCTGGGAGGGCATGCCGGAAGGCGTCTCGCTGGAGACCCTGACGTTCGAGGACCTCGGTGACGGCCGCACCCGGCTGCACGCCCAGTCGCTGGTCGACAGCATCGAGGGCCGCGACGCCTGGCTGCGGAGCGGCATGGAGGTCGGCGTCAACGAGGGCTACGCGAAGCTGGATCGGATGATCACCGATGGCAGTGTCTGACCCCATGGCGGATGACACCCCCGCTGACCGGCACCGCCGGTACGCCGGCGCCTTCTCCGAGCGTGTGCGTGGCACCCGCGACTGGACGGTGCCGGCCCCGGTGGCCGGCTGGACCGCGCGCGACGTCGTGCGCCACCTCGTCGAGTGGTTCCCTGCCTTCCTCGCCTCCGGTAGCGATGTCCGGCTCCCGCCCGGTCCGTCGGTCGACGACGACCCGGTGGCCGCCTGGCAGCACCAGGTCGATGCGGTGCAGGCGGTGCTCGACGACCCGGCCACCGCGGGCCGCATGCTGTCCAACCCGCACATCGGCGAGGTCCCGCTGGACCAGGCCATCGACCGCTTCTACATCTCCGACGTGTTCATGCACACCTGGGACCTGGCCCGCGCCACGGGCCAGGACGACCGGCTCGACCCGGCGCTCTGCGCGGATCTGCTGGCCGGCATGGAGCCGATCGACGAGTTGCTCCGCCAGTCGGGCCAATATGGCCCGAAGGTTGCGGTACCGGACGACGCCGACGTCCAGGCCAAGATGCTCGGCTTCATCGGCCGCGATCCGGCGTGGACCCCGACCGCCTTCATGACGTGACCGGAGCCGTGGGCTCAGGCAGGGCGCTCGGCGCGTCGGGCGACGTTCTCCAGTAACCGGCGGACGGCGGCGGCATGCCCGCCGGTTCCGATCACGAACGCTCGGTAGATGCGCCCGTGCGGCCCCGGGAAGGCCGCCGAGGTGTGAGCGTGCAGCTCGACCCGACCCGGCCCGGCGTCGTCCAACGCGAACCGGAACTCGTAGCGCGAGAACCGATGCCCCCCGCGCAACGTCAACATCCGCGGTGGATCGATCTCCGCGACCGCAAACCCGGGGATCGTGCTGCCGACCTGCGGGTGGTCCCAGTCGTCGGTGCGTGTGCGGGGTTCGAGGCCCCAGGCCACGGCCAACGGCTGCGGAACGTCCCGGAACGTGCCGGCGAGCACAGCGACGAGTGCTCGCCAGGCACGGTCCGGCGACGCCGAGACAGGCCGGCCGTGGACGTCGATCTCGGGCAGGTGTCCCACGCCGAGCGAGCCTACGCACGGCGGAGCGGGATCAGAGCGATTCGGCGAGCTCCACCAGCTGGTCCAGCGCCGCGCTCCAGCCTTCGCCGAAGCCCATCTCCTCGTGCTGCTTGCGAGTGGCGGCATCACCGTGGATGGCGGTCGCCGTGTAGCGGGTGCCGTCGCCGTCCGGCTCGATGCGGATCACCGCGGTGAAGGCGACGCCGCCGTCCCCACCCTGCGGGCGGAAGCCCGGGCCGAGCGCCGAGGTGAACGCTAGCGTGCGGCTCTCCTCGACGACGAGGATGCATCCGGTGTTCGGGTACTCGTCGCCCTCGGGCGAACGCATGACGGTGTGGAACGCGCCACCGGGCTGGAGGTCGATCTCGCAGGCCGCGACCGACCACGGCCGCGGGGCGAACCACCGGGCGACCAGCTCGGGGGTCGTCCAGGCCTTCCAGACGAGCCCGGGCGCGACGGCGACGCTGCGCTCGAGGACGAGATCGAGGTCCGGGTTCGGGGCGAATGTCGTCACTTCTGTTGCTCCTTGAGTTCGTGGAGTAGCACGTCGAGCTGGTCGAGCCGCCGGCTCCACAGCGCCCGCTGCGCATCGAGCCAGCTGCCGACCTCCTCGAGCGGCTCGGGTGCGAGCCGGTAGGTCCGCACCCGTCCGGCCTTCTCCGACGTCACCATCCCGAGGCGTTCGAGGACACCGAGATGCTGGGTGAACGACGGCAGTGCCATGGCGAAGGGGCGCGCGAGTTCGCTGGTCGTCGCGGGGCCCCGGGCGAGGCGCTCGACGACCTGGCGGCGCGTGGGATCGGACAACGCGCGGAACACGCCGTCGACGTCCACGACGCCGGCCCCATGGTTAGGCACGAGCCTAACTATTGCGGCGACCGGCTCGTGCCGTCAACCTCGACGTCCGCCGAGCAGACGCCCGCACGACTCGACGGCCGACCGGCGGATCGTGGAATCGACGTGTGGGAG
Source organism: Pseudonocardia charpentierae (assembly GCF_031845345.1). Lineage (NCBI taxonomy): Bacteria > Bacillati > Actinomycetota > Actinomycetes > Pseudonocardiales > Pseudonocardiaceae > Pseudonocardia > Pseudonocardia charpentierae. The sequence continues at coordinate 5,280 of NZ_JAVREJ010000019.1, forward strand.
CTCGGCTGCCAGCAGGTCGAGCAGGGCGGCGAGCGCCGCGGCGTCGTCGGGGCCTGCGAGGCCCACGTGCCGGGCGAGGTCGGGGTCGTCGCGCAACCGCACGGCGGCACTGCGCAGGACGTCGGCATCGGCGCGGCGGGCACGCCGGCCACGGTTCATCCACACGGTCTTCCCCCCGTGACATGTCGGTCGTCTCGGGGGGAAGCCGAGTTCATCCAGCATGCTCGGTGGTTCGGCGCCGGGCCACTGCAAGGATTGGGTCAGCGCAGCAGTTTCTGCACCTCGCGGAACCGCGGGTGCATCGAGTCGCGCAGCCACTCGAACAGCACCATCTCCGACGTCACGACCTCGGCCCCGTGCGCCCGCATCCGCTCCAGCCCGGCGTCGCGGTCCGCGGGATCACGCGAACCGACGGCGTCCGCCACCACCACGACGCGGTGGTCGCCCGCCAGCAGCTCCGCCACCGTCTGCAGCACGCAGACGTGCGCCTCGGCCCCCGCGACCACGATCTCCCGCGCGCCCGGAGGCAGCAGCGTCGGGTCGGCCACGCCCGAGAACCTCGTCTTCTCGACGACGTTCTGCGGGTAGGCGGCCAGCTCGGGCACCGTCGGCCCGAGCCCAGTCGGGTACTGCTCGGTCGCGCAGATGGGCACGTCGAGCACCTGTGCGGCCTCGGCGAGCCGGACGGCCCGTGCGACCACCGTCCCACCGTCGTGGATCGCCGGCACCAGCCGTTGCTGGAAGTCGACGAGCAGCAGCACGGCACCCGCGGCGGTGAGCAGCACGAGGCCGACGCTAACGCAGGGAGAAGGAGTAGTGCACCCGCCGGCCGACGTCGCTAGCGTTCACCGCCGTGGCCACCTGGGAGGAGTTCGCCGCGGCCGCCCCGCGGATCGCCGAGATCTTCGTCCGCCGCCACGCCGCCGCCGGGAACCTGTGCATGCTCGCGACCCTGCGGCCGGACGGGTTCCCGCGGATCAGCCCGATGGAGCCGCGGTTCTTCGAGGGCACGCTGTGGATCGGCGGGATGCCGGGCACGGCGAAGTTCCGCGACCTCCTGGCGAACCCGCGGTTCTCGCTGCACACCGCCACGGTCGACACCCAGGTCACCGACGGCGACGCGAAGGTGTGGGGCACCGTCGAAGACGTCCACGACGCGGAGCTGCACCAGCGCTACGCGAGGAACCTGTACGAGGAGACCGGCTTCGACCTGCGTGGACGGGAATTCGACCACTTCTTCGCCACGCACCTCGTCGGCGCGGCCGCGGTCGAGGTCGGCGGCGGGCACATGGACGTGACGGTCTGGAGGGACGGCGCCTCCGAGCACGTCGTCCGCAAGCACTGAGTTCAGGATCCGGCGGAGCCCGCGTCAACGCCCGATCGTTACCTCGAAGTCCATTGCGCCCGGCGGGACCGCCGGAACCACCAGTTACCCTCGAACCCATGTCGGACGCACGGCCTCGGCTGCTTGTCTTCATCGTCGCGTACTACGCCGAGTCCACGTTGACGTCCGTGCTGGAGCGCATCCCGGCACAGGTCCGCGACGACTACGACTGCGAGATCCTCGTCGTCGACGACGCGTCGGAAGACCGCACCTACGCACTCGGGCGCGAGTACCAGCGCGCGCACTCCGAGATCCGGATGACGGTGCTCCGCAACGAGCTCAACCAGGGCTACGGCGGCAACCAGAAGATCGGCTACACGTTCGCGGTCGAGCGCGGGTTCGACATCGTGGTCCTGCTGCACGGCGACGGCCAGTACGCGCCGGAGGAGATGCCGCGGCTGCTCACCCCGCTGCGCGACCGCCGGGCCGACGCGGTGTTCGGCAGCCGGATGATGACGGCCTTCGGTGCGTTGCGCGGCGGCATGCCGCTGTACAAGTACGTCGGCAACCGGATGCTCACGACGATGCAGAACGCGCTGCTGCGCACCCGCCTCAGCGAGTTCCACAGCGGCTACCGGGCCTACTCGGTGCCGGCCCTGCGGCGCATCCGGTTCCCGCTGAACTCGAACGACTTCCACTTCGACACCGAGATCATCATCCAGCTGCTCAACGCCGGGCAGCGGATCGTCGAGGTGCCGATCCCCACCCACTACGGCGACGAGATCTGCTACGTCGACGGCGTCCGGTACGCCAAGGACGTCACCCTGACGACGTTCCAGATGGTCGCCCACGGCGTCGGGGTGTTCAACCAGCGCCGCTTCGAGCCCCTCGACGACGACGGGCACGCGAACAGCCACTACGACGTCAAGCTCGGCTACCCGAGCAGCCACCAGTTCGCGCTCGACGCCGTACCCGCGGGCAGCAGGGTGCTCGACATCGGCGCGGGGCCCGGCCGGATGGCGCAGGAGCTGGTGGCCAAGGGGTGCGAGGTCACCGTCGTCGACCAGTTCCCGGCGCCCGACGCGCCCGGCGACGTCGAGGTCATCCAGCAGAACCTCGACGAGCCACCGGTCTTCGACGCCCGCAAGTACGACCACCTGCTCATGCTCGACGTGATCGAGCACCTCAAGGACCCCGAGGGGTTCCTGGAGCAGCTCGTCGACCAGTTCGACTACGGTCCCCGGACGCTGGTGCTCACCACCCCGAACGTCGGCTTCGCCACCCAGCGGCTGATGCTGCTGTTCGGCCAGTTCAACTACGGCAACGCGGGAATCCTGGACCGCACGCACACCCGGCTGTTCACCTTCCGCAGCCTGAAGCGGCTGCTCGTCGACTCCGGCTTCCGCCTGCGTGAGGTGCGCGGCGTCCCGGCGCCGTGGCCCAAGGTCCTCGGCGACGGCAGCCTGGGCCGGGTCGCGGTGCGGGTCAACGAGCTGCTCATCCGGCTGAGCCGGACGCTGTTCTCCTACCAGATCTTCGTGGTGGCCGACTGCACGCCGAACGTCCGCTTCGTGCTCGAAGACTCCCGTTCGCGGAGCGAGGCCCCGCGCGAGTGAGAGCCGACACGCGGCTCACGTCCTTCCTGGCCGCGCTCGGTGCCGTCGCGGTGGGCGCGGCGGTGCAGATCGCGGACGGCTACGGCAGGCCCGCGGCGTTCGTCTGGCTGACGGTCGCGGTCGCCGCCGTGCTGCTGGCGGTCGTGCTGCCCAGCCACCGCACCCTCGAGGCCGTGCTCGGCCGGATGCTGCCTCCGGTCCTGGTGGTGGCGCTGGTCGGGCAGCTCTGGGCGATGCTGCAGCGGACGCCCGCCCGGCCGTTCGACGCCGTGCCGAGCTGGCGACCGACGTTCCTGCTCGCCGCGGTGGTGGTCGTCGTCGCAGCGTGCGGGATCGCCGTGGGGCGCGGCGTCGTGCGGCATCTCGCGATCCTCGCCCTGCTCGCGACGCACCTGGCGCTGGGAATCTGGACGATCCGGGTCCAGCCGCAGCCGTGGCCGATGATCGACGTCTACATGTTCCAGCGCGACTCGGTCGCCGCGCTGCTCGCCGGGGTCGACCCGTACGCGATCACCTTCCCCAACCCGTACACGACGGGGGCCTACTACGGCCCGGGCATGGTGGTCGACGGCCGGCTCATGTTCGGGTTCGTCTACCCGCCGTTGAGCGTGTTCCTGTCGGTGCTGGGCGAGTGGGCGGGCGGCGACGTCCGGTACGCGCAGCTCGGTGCGATGACGCTGGCGGCCGCCTTCATGGCCTACACGCGACGCGGACGGCTCGGCGGGCTCGCGGCCGCGCTGTTCCTGTTCACACCGCGCAACCTGTTCGTGCTGGAGCAGAGCTGGACCGAGCCGTTCGTGGTGCTGTTCCTGGCGGCGACGGTCTGGTGCGCGGCCCGGCACCCGCGCGTCGCCCCGTACGTGCTGGGACTGTTCCTGGCCGTGAAGCAGTACGCGGTGCTCGCGCTGCCGTTGGCGCTGCTCATCGCCCGGCCGCCCATGTCGCTCGCGGGGCTCCGCCGGACGGTCGTGCCGGCGGTCGCAGTCGCCGCCCTCGTCACGCTGCCGCTGGCCCTCTGGGAGCCCACCGGGTTCCTGCGGGCCGTCGTCGAACTGCAGTTCTACCAGCCGTTCCGGCCCGAGGCCCTGAGCTATCTGGGCCTGCTGGCCGGGCCGGACCTGCAGCCGCCGTTCGGGACCGGGGTGGCGTTCGCGGTGGCCGCGGCGGTCATGGGCCTGGCGCTGTGGCGAGCGGCGCGCACGCCGGCCGGGTTCGCGCTGGGCGTGTCGGCGGTGTTCCTGGCGTTCTTCGTGCTGAACAAGCAGGCGTTCGCCAACTACTACTTCTTCGTGATCGGTGCGCTGTGCGTGGCGGTCGCCGCGACGCAACAGCCGGCGGCGAGCCGACCGGCAGCCGAGCCGTGGGCCACGGGCCGACGCGCCAAGGACGAAACGAGGACCGCCGCCGCGGAGTCGAATTCGGAGCCGGAGCCGGAGCCGCCTGATCCCGACGACTCGGTCAGCGCCGCACGACCAACACCGTGAAGCCGGCGATCTCCTCGCGGCGGTAGGCGGTGCCCTCGGCGTCGAGCCGGGCCGCCTCGGTCTCCCACTGCGCGCGCGGCTCCGACGGGTGGAAGACGTAGGCGACGACGGGCGCCGCGGCGAACCCGTCGCGGTAGGGCCGGTACCGGTCGTCGGCCTCGGCGAGGGGGATGACCACCGGGTCTTCGTCGAACAGGAACGTGAGCCGGTAGGCCAGCCAGTACTGGGCCGCGGCGTAGTGGACGCCCTCGGCCCGCAGCGCGTCGGCCAGCACGACCTCGTCCTGGGCGACGCCGCGCGGGTCGCGCACCGGCACGCCGTCGTGCACGTACGGGGCGTAGGCGTACCAGCCGCCGATCGCGACCGCGACGACGAACGGCGCGATCGCAACGGCGAACCGGCGCGTGCCCACCGCGTACGCCGCGGGCACCAGCGTGAACGGGGCCAGCCAGATGATCGGGGCGAGGTAGCGGGCCGACAGCAGGTCCGCAGGCATGGTCGAGACGAGGAATCCGCCGATCGACGCCGCGCTGCCGAGCAGGCCCAGGGCACCGAGCCGGCGGACGGGCGCGGGTCCGATCCGCCGCACGACCGCGACCGTCGCCCAGCAGACGGCCGCCAGGAAGCCCAACGCCGCAGCGCCCTGGATCACCTGCACCGGCCACGGCGCGGGCCACGGCACGTGCGCGAGGGTCACCGGGTCCTGGACGAACACCTTGACGCCGAACAGGTAGGGCAGGCACTGGTCGACCATCAGCGTCCAGTTGCCGCCGATCCGCTCCAGCGTCAGGCCGGCCTTCGCCCCGTCGGCCACCGGCTGCGCCCGCGACCAGGCGATCACGGCGACGCCCGCCGCCGCGCCGAGCAGGAGCGCGCCGACCGCCCACACCCGCCGCGGCACGCCGACCGCGCACCACAGGGCGAACACCCCGATCGCGGGCATCATCTGCAGCGTGAACAGGTCGAGGTAGACCGCGAACCCGGCAACGAACCCGCTGCCCATCAGCCAGAGCGGCGCGCTGCGCCCGCCGGCCCGCGCGGCGAGCCACACGGCCAGCACGGCGACGGTGATGCTCCACTGCCGGGGGGCGTAGAGCGCGACGCCGTTGATCGACTGCGGAGCGAGCACCAGCGGCAGGCACGCGACGGCCGCGCTTCCCCGGCCGACGACCCGGCGGAGCACGTCGTACACCAGCCCGACGAGGATCAGGTGCCCGATCAGCGGCACCGCCATCAGCGTCAGCGCGGACGGCCCGGTGACGGCGAACCCGGCCGCGACCAGCGCCGCGTCGAACGACGCCTGATAGCCCGCTCCCCACAGGAACCACGACCACTCGCCGTGCAGGATGTGCATCGCCTGCAGCCCGACGACGGCCGCGTCGGAGTTCACCCCGCGCGCGTTGACGAGCGCGGGCAGCCGGGCGACGACCGATCCGACCAGCAGCAGGAGCAGCAGCAGGTCCACCCGCAGGCGACGACGCTGTCGGGCCGGGGGTCCGGTGGGCGGGTCCAGGACCCCGGTCGCGATTGCCATCGCTGCGCACCGTATCGACAGGGCTCGCCGGCCGATCCGACCGTCACCGCGCCGTTGCGCCGTTCGCCGCGGAGATCACGACGACGACAGGCGTCCCATGACGTATCAATGAAGTGTTGCTCGGCTCCTCGACAGAGTGGTGAGAGGTGCCACGCCGTGGCGTGGATCCTCGTCGTCGCCGCCGTCGTGCTCGGCGGGACCGGCTACGTCCGCTACGCCCAGGGCGGTGCGACCAACCGCGACGCCTCCGTCGTCGGCCTCGCGACGGGGTGGATCGGCTTCGTGGTCCTCCTGCTCGAGCTGGCGACCTCGATCCCGCTGCCGCCGGAGGCGTACTTGTACTACTACCCCGCTCCGTGACGCGTCAGATCGTGAACGCGGTCCGGAACCGCTCCAGCGCCACGTCCGGGTCGCCCGACGCCCAGCCCTCGAGCCCGACGACGCCGTCGTAGCCGAGGCGGTGCAGCGCCGCCGCGACCGCCGGGTAGTGGATCTCGCCGGTGCCCGGCTCGCAGCGCCCGGGGACGTCGGCGACCTGGATCTCGCCGATCGCCGGCAGCGCGCGCTCGACCAGCGCCACGAGATTCCCCTCGCCGATCTGGGCGTGGTACAGGTCGAGGTTCAGCTTCAGGTGCGGGCTGTCGACGGCCTCCACCAGCGCCAGCGTGTCCGCCGCCTTCGCGAACGGCGTGCCGGGGTGGTCGACGGCGGTGTTCAGGTTCTCCAGTGTGAACACGCGCCCTGCCCGCTCGCCCAGCTCGGCGAGCCGCGTCAGCGTCTTCAGCGCCTGCAGCCACATCGCGGGGGTCACGACGTCGGTCGGGAGCACCGGAAGCCCCTGCGGGTCGAGCCCCGTGCCGTGCACGTTGAGCCGCGGGCAGTCGAGCTGCTCCGCGACCTTGAGCGACTCCTCGGCCGTGCGCAGCAGCTCCTCGGCCCCGTCCGGGTCGGCGAGCGTGCCGGTGACGTAACCGGTCATCGACGAGAACGTGGCGCCGGTGCGGGCGAGGGCATCGACGTCCTTCTTCGTCCAGTCCCAGATCTCGACCTCGAATCCGGCGTCCGCGATCCGGCGGACCCGCTCGAGGAAGGGCAGGTCGACGAACACCATCTCGGCCGAGACGGCCAGCCGGAAACTCATTTGGCCACCTCGTCGATCCGGACCGGACGCCCGGCCCGCACGGACTCGGCCGCGGCGAGCGCGATCGCGAGCGCCGCCCGGGCGTCGTCGCCCGTCACCAGGGCGGGAGCGCCGGTGCGCACCGCGTCGGCGAAGGCCGCCAGCTCGGCGACGTACGCGTCGGGCAGCAGGTCCTGATCGCTGCGCACGGTGTCGACGAGCCGCCCCGCGCCGCCGGAGAACACCATGCCGGTGCGGCGGCCGTCGCCCATCGTCGCCATGCCGCCCGAGCCGAACACCTCGCCCCGCACGTCGTAGCCGTACGCCGCCTCGAAGCAGGCCTCGGCCACGCCCGTGGCGCCGTTGTCGAACTTCACGACGACCAGCGCCGTGTCGAGCAGGCCCCTGTCGCGCCACTCCGGCTCGACCAGCGCGTCCGCAGTGGCGTACACCTCGACGGCCTCGGCGCCGGGGTTGAGGAACCGCAGCGCGTCGAAGTCGTGGATCAGCGTCTCGTTGAAGATCGTGTCCGGGGCGACGCGGGACGGGTCGAAACCACCCGGGTCGCGGGTCACCGACCGGACGATCCGCGGCGTGCCGAGCGTGCCGTCGTCCAGCAGGGCACGCGCCGCGCGCCAGTCGGCGGCGAAGCGCCGGTTGAAGCCGACTTGCAGCACGACGCCGGCGGCGCGCGCGGCGTCGATCGCCCGGTCCACGTCCGCCAACGCCAGCCCCATCGGCTTCTCGCAGAACACTCCCTTGCCGGCCGCTGCAGCGCCGGCCACCAGGTCGGCGTGGAACCGGGCCGGCGCGGCGATCACCACGGCGTCGACCTCCGGGCTCGCGAACGCCTCGGCCGCGTCCGTGAACGCCGCGACCGCCCCCAGCTCCGCCGCCAGCCGCTCGGCCGCCCCCGGAGCCGGGTCCGCCACCGCGGCGAGCCGCACCCCCGGGATCCGCCGGGCGAGCGTCTCGCCGTGGAAGGCACCCATCCGTCCCGACCCGATCAGGGCCACCCGCACGTCCGCCACGTCGTCCTCCTCTAGAACGTTAGAGGTCGACGATGCACGACGCGCTTCTGGTTCGTCAATAGAACGTTCTAGTAGTGTGACGAACATGGACCGGCGCCCCACCCTGGCCGACGTCGCCGTGCAGGCGGGCGTCTCGACGGCACTCGTCTCGATCGTCATGCGGGAGGCGCCCGGGGCGAGTGCCACCACACGCGAGCGGGTGCTGGCCGTCGCGGACGAGCTGGGCTACCGGCCGGACATCCGCGCGCAGCTCCTGCGCCGCAGCCGCAGCCGGCTGATCGGCGTGGTGTTCGGCGTCCAGCACGCCTTCCACGGCGACCTGGTGGGCGGGCTGTACACCGCCGCGGAGCGGGTGGGCTACGAGCTGGCGCTGAGCGCGGTCACGCCCGAGCGCGACGAGCAGCGCGCCGTGGCCGGCCTCCTGCAGGACCGCTGCGAGGCGTTGGTGCTGCTCGGCCCCCAGGCCCCCACCGCCTACCTCGCGGGGCTGGCCGCGCGGATGCCGGTGGTCGTCGTCGCCCGGGCAGTGCGGCACCGGGCGGTGGACGTCGTCCGGACGGACGACGCGGCAGGGCTCGAGCAGGCCGTCGACCATCTCGTGGAGCTCGGGCACCGGCGCATCGCTCACATCGACGGCGGGCGGGCACCCGGGGCCGCCGAACGCCGCCGCGGCTACACCGGCGCGCTGCAGCGGCACGGGCTGGGGCGCAACGCGCTGATGCTGCCGGGTGGCCTGACCGAAGACGACGGCGCCGACGCGGCCCGCAGCCTGCTCGAGCTGTCCGATCCCCGCGCGCCGACCGCCGTCACCGTGTTCAACGACCGGTGCGCCACGGGCGTTCTCGACGTCCTGCGCGGCGCGGGGGTGGCCGTGCCGAGGGACATGAGCGTGGTGGGGTTCGACGACAGCCGCCTGGCGCGCCTGTCGCACGTCGACCTGACCACCGTCGCGCAGGACGCCACGACGATGACGGAGCTGGCCGTGGCCCGGGCCGTCGCCCGCCTCGACGGCACCGTGGTGGGCGAGCGGGAGCAGGTGGTACCGCCGCGCCTGGTGGTCCGCGGCACCACGGCGCCACCTGACCGCTCGCGCGGGTGACCGTCAGCTGACGGACACGGTGATCGTGTGCCAGCCGGTGGCGCCGTCCGGGAAGGGCGTCACGCGCTCCTCCGGCTGGACCGCGCCGGTGCCGTCCGTCGCCCGCACCGCGAGTGTGTGCGAGCCGGCGGTGGCGGCCCAGTCGTAGCGCCACTGCACCCACGTGTCGACGGACGGCACGGGAAGCAGCGTCGCCGGCTGCCACGGTCCGTCGTCGACCCGGACCTCGACGGCCCGGATCCCCCGCCCCTGCGCCCAGGCCACCCCGGCCACCGTCGCGGTGCCGCCGGCGAGCGGGGCGAACGGGGCGGGCCGGTCGATGCGCGAGGCGGTCTTGATCGTGCCCTGCGGCGCCCAACCGCGTTCCACCCAGTAGGCGTCGACGGCATCGAAGGTGGTCGCCTCCAGCTCGGTGACCCACTTGCAGGCGCCGACGTAACCGAGGAGGCCCGGAGTGAGCATGCGCACGGGGAAGCCGTGCTCCAGCGGGAGCGGCTCGCCGTTCATGCCGACGCAGAGCAGGGGCTCGCGCCCGTCGAGCAGCGCCGCCATCGGCGCTCCGACCGTCATGCCGTCGACGGAGCGGGCGAGCAGTTCGTCGGCGCCCTGGCGCACACCCACCTCGCGCAGCAGCGGTGCGAGCGGGACGCCGAGCCACCGGGCGGTGCCGATGTACGGGCCGCCGACCTCGTTGGACACGCAGTTCAGGGTGACGACGCGCTCCACGAGCGGGCGGTCGAGCAGGTCGGCGAACGACAGCTCCACGGGCGAGTCGACGAGGCCGCCGATCGTGAGCCGCCACGAGGCGAGGTCGACGCGCGGCACGGTCAGCGCGGTGTCGACGCGGTAGAAGTCGGAATTGGCGGTCACGAAGCCGGGATCGATCCCGGAAGGCAACGGCGGTGCGGGCTCGGCCGCCGCGGGCAATCGCACCGACTCGCGCACCTGGGCGGCCCCCGACGACCGGCCGAGCAGGGCGGCTATCCCCCCGACTGCCGCGGCGCCCGCGCCGACGAGTGCGGCGGCGCCGAGGAAGGCGCGCCGGTCCACGCCCGCGCCCGGGCCCTCGTCGTGCTCGTCGTCCCCCGTCTCGGTGAGCGAACGCGGCTTTGGGTAAGTCAGGCTGACCGAACGCCGCGTTCGCTCGGTGACGACGGGACGCAGGGCACGCAGGAGCGGCAGCAGCGCACCCGCGATCACCAGCATCCCGACCAGCGACGGCAGTGCGTCGACGATCTGCGCGGCCGGGCGGGTCAGTGCCGCGGCCGTGCCCACGAGACCCAGCACGGCCGCCCCGGCCGGCCCGACGGCGCGGTTGCGCCAGGCGGCGATCCCCAGCCCTGCCGCCAGCACCGCCAGTACGACGCCGATGGCGCCGAGCAGCACGGGTTTGTCCGCGGTGCCCAGCGTGGCGACCGCGAACTCCTTCACCGGCGTCGGTGCGGCGTCCACCAGCACCGACCCGACGACGACCACCGTGCCGGCCTGCGGCCGCCCGAGCAGCGCCGCCACGAGCTCGGCCACCGCGGCGCCCGACGCGACCGCGAGCACCCCCGCCAGTGCGGGAAACGCGGGAAACGCGGTTCTTTTCATGCCTTTCCTCCCCTGACACACCTCGGGCCCGCCGCATTCCGCGGCGGGCCCGAGGCTCGAGTGGGTCAGTCGCTCGATTGTCAGCTCTTGGGCATCAGCACGGTGTCGACGATGTAGACGGCCGCGTTCTCGGTCTGCACGTTGCCGCACACGACCGACGAGTTTCCGTTGACCGTGAAGTCGGTGCCGCTACCGGCGACCGTCAGGTCCTGGCCTTCGAGCGTCTTGTGCGTGCCCGCGAGCTGGTCGGGCGAGAGCCGGCCGGCCACCACGTGGTAGGTGAGGACCTTGGTCAGCTGGTCGTTGTCGGCGAGAACCCCGTCGAGGGTGTTGCTGGGGATCTTCTCGAACGCGCTGTTCGCCGGCGCGAAGACCGTGATGCCCTGCGCGCTGTTCAGAGAGTCAACCAGGTTGGCCTTCTTCACCGCGGTGACCAGCGTGGACAGCACCGGGTTACCGGAGGCGGCGGTCGCGACGGGCACCTTGGCCATCGCCGCGAAGCTGCCGGGATTCGAGGCGTCGGTCGGGACGGCCGCGCAGCCGGCGCCGAACTGGTCGCCCGCAGCCATTGCCGAGCCGGACATCGGCGCCATCGACGGCGCCGCCATCGGTGCCGCGGCGGACGCCGCCGGGGCGGGCGCGGCCGCCGGAGCGGTACCGCCGCCGCAGGCCGAGAGCGAGACGGTGCAGATCGCTGCGGCAGTGGCCACGGCAAACCTCATGGTGCGCATGGAAAAGCCTTTCTAGAAAGGAGAGAGCGGACGGAGCACGTTCCGACGACGCAACTCGAGCGCCGGATCGGATCCGTTTCCGTTTCGGATTCAGGTCCACCCTGTCCGGGTGCCGTGATAGGTGTTCGGAGCGGCCGTGCCGGGTGGATGGGTCTAGATCAGAGAGAGATTCCCACCAATGGGGTGGTCGACGGCACCGGCGAACCACCGGCCGGCTCCAGGGACACGGCGAAGGCGGCGCGGCCGCGCACTCCCTCGATCAGTTGCGTCGCCTGCACCTGGCCGGCCGGCAGCACGCCGGCCGAGATCGGGGCGACGCTGTCGTCGGGGACGAGCCACAGCTGGTAGGCGCGGTCCGGTCCCGGGGCGGGGGCGTCGGCCAGCACGACGACTCCGGCGTCCTCGGTGTCGGACACGACCACGGTCACCCGGCCGCCACCCGCGAGCTCACCGCCGTGCAGCGCCGCGTCCGGTGCGGCCAGCACCGCCTGGATCCGGTCTGCCCGCTCCTGGGCGAGCGCGACCGTGGTCCGCTGGTCGTCGAGCCGCTGCTCCTGCACCGCGTAGGTGGTCGCGGCCGCGCCGATGCCGAGCACGCCGACGACCGAGGCCGCGGCGGCGAGCCGGCGCCACCGGGCGACCGGCGACGCGAGACCGCGCCGATGACCGCTCGGGGGAAGCTGTGCGGTCGCGGCCGCGCGGGCGAGGACCTCTTCCCGCATCCGCCGGGGCGGGACGGACCAGGAGCCCTCGGCGAGCCGGGTCGCGGTCTCGCGGTACTCCGCGACCTCGATCGTGCAGGCCTCGCACTCGGCGAGGTGCCGGTCGAACGCGGCGCGCTCGAGATCGTCCACCGCGTCGAGCGCGTACGCGCCCCCGAGGGCGTGGATGTCCGGGCTCGTCATGAGGTCACCTCGACGCTCAGGCAGTCGCGCAGGCGGATCAGTCCGTCCCGCATCCGGGTCTTGACGGTGGGCAGGGCGGCGTCGAGCAGCGTCGCCACCTCCCGGTACGTGTGGCCCCCGTAGTACGCGAGCGTGATCGCCTGCCGCTGGAGCTCGGTGAGGCCGTCGAGGCAGTGGCGCACCTGCTGGCGCTCCAGCCGCGTACCGACCTGGTCGGCGACCTCGTCGTAGGGCACGTGCACCGACGCCGCCGCGACCTTCTGCATCCGGTCCGCCGAGGCCTGCTCGGACCGCACACGGTCGACGGTACGGCGGTGCGCGATGGTGAGCACCCACGAGAGCCCGCTGCCCCGCTGGGAGTCGAAGCGGCTCGCGGTGCGCCAGACCTCGACGAGCACCTCCTGGGCCATCTCCTCCGCCTGTGCCGGGTCCCGCAGCACGCGGCGCGCCAGCCCGAACACGCGCGGCGCGAGCAGGTCGTAGAGCCGGGCGAAGGCCGAGTCGTCACCACGGGCGACGGCGCGCAGCAGGTCGTCGATCTCGACCCGCTCGGGTCGGACGACGGCCGGGGCCGCCTCGGGTCGTCGTGGACCGAGGTCCGGGTCGGTCATGGGAACCAGCCTTCCGCTTCACGTCGGGAGACGCGGAGGGGGTTCGTCGGTGTGACCCGTTCGGATGGGTGACGACGGCACGCGAAGCATGACCGCCGCGACTTCGGGTAGTTCCGCAACTCCCGAACGACCACCACCCACCACACCAGGAGGCAACCGTGACCCAGGCGACACGAGGCGCCGACGTCGTGGACGAGCTCACCGCCGACCACCGCGAGGCGACCGAGCTGCTGGACAAGATTCTGACCATGTCCGACCCGCAGACTCGCCGCGACATGGCCGACACCGTGATCACCGAGCTGGTCCGCCACTCCGTCGCCGAGGAGATGTACGTCTACCCGGTGATCGAGGAGACCTTCCCCGACGGCAAGAAGGTCGTGGAGCACGACATCGAGGAGCACAAGGAGCTCGAGCGCACGATGAAGGAGCTCGAGAGCCTCGACGCCACCGACGCGAGCTTCACCGAGGTGGTCGGCCGGCTGCGCGAGCAGCTGCACCACCACGCGACGGACGAGGAGGACGAGCAGTTCCCGCGGCTGCGGACCTACGTGTCGCGCGAGAAGCTCGTGGAGATGCGGGAGCAGGTAGAGAAGGCGAAGAAGCTGGCACCGACCCGCCCGCACCCGGGCTCGCCGAACAACGAGGTGTTCCACAAGCTCGTCGGTCCGGGCGTGGGGCTGATGGACCGCGTGCGCGACAAGCTCACCGGGCGCACCACCGCCTGAGCGTCAGCGGCGGGTTTCGCCCGATGCCGGTCGCGTACAGCACCGCGAGCACGGCACCGGGTGGCCCCGCCGCCCACAACCACCAGGGGTAGACCGACTCGTCGACGGTCAGCGCGACGATCCCCCACACCGTCAGGTTGACGACCACGGTGCTGAGCCACACCAGCGTCAGCACCCGCATCGCCATCCCGCCGGGCGTCGGGCTGAACACCCCGGGCCTCGCCGGGTCGGGCGGCGGCACGGGCAGATCCGCGGTGATGCCGGCGAGGTCGCCGCGGGTACGTGCGGCCCAGACCGTGCGCACCCGCTCGTCGAACTCGGTGAGGTCGAGCTGGCCCAGGTCGTGCGCCCGGCGCAACCGGTCCTGCACCTGCGCCCGCTCGGCGTCGGAGACCCGCATGTTCTCGGCGGGTACGCCCGGTGTCGCCTCGCTCACCCGGACGATGATGGCACGTCGGTCACCTATGCAGGAATACGCATATATAGTGCGCTGGTGGGTGCAGGACACGGGCACGGCCGCACGACCGAGGCCAGCGCGGGCGGGCGACACGTCCGCCGCTTGTGGATCTCGCTCGGCGTCCTGCTGGCCTTCCTGGCGGTCGAGGTCGTCGTCGGGTTCGCGACGTCGTCGCTGGCCCTGCTCTCCGACGCGGGCCACATGTTCACCGACGTCCTGGGCGTCGGGATGGCCCTGGCCGCGATCGCCGCCGCGCGCGGGGCCGGCACGTCGGACCGCCGGACGTTCGGTCTCTACCGCGCCGAGGTGCTGGCCGCGCTCGCGAACGCGGTGCTGCTGTGCGGCGTCGCGATCTGGGTGGTCATCGAGGCCGTGCGTCGGTTCAGCGCCCCGCCCGCGATCCCCGGGTTGCCGCTGATGCTCACCGCCGCCGCCGGACTCGCGGCGAACGTGGTGGTCTTCCTGCTGCTGCGCGCCGTCGCGAAGGAGAGCCTCAACCTGCGCGGGGCCTACCTCGAGGTCGTCGCCGACATGCTCGGGTCGATCGGCGTGCTGCTCGCCGGCGCCGTGACGCTGGCCTTCGGCTGGGCGTACGCCGACCCGCTGGTCGCCATTGCGATCGGCCTCTTCGTGGTGCCCCGGGCGTTCGGGCTGGGCCGCCAGGCCGTGCGGATCCTCGTGCAGGCCGCGCCGGCGCACGTCGACGTGCAGCGGATGCGTCTCGAGCTCGCGGCGCTTCCCGGGGTGCACGACGTCCACGACGTGCACGTCTGGACGCTGACCTCCGGCATGGAGGTGGGCACGGCGCACCTGTCGATCGGCGCGGACACGGACCCGGGCACCGTGCTGTCGGCGGCGCGCCACCTGCTGGCCGACGGACACGGGCTGCCGCACTTCACCGTGCAGGTCGAGCCGCCGGGGGCGCACACGCACTGCGCCGAGCTCAGCTGGTAGTTCAGCGGGGCGCGTACATGATCAGGCCGACGCCCAGCAGGCACACCGCGGCGCCGAGGTAGTCGAATCGGTCGGGGCGGAACCCGTCGACGACCATCCCCCAGGCCAGCGATCCGGCCACGAACACGCCCCCGTACGCCGCGAGGATCCGGCCGAAGTGGGCGTCGGGCTGCAGCGTCGCGACGAAGCCGTACGCCCCGAGCGCGAGGATCCCGGCGCCGATCCACACCAGCCCGCGCTGCTCGCGCACCCCCTGCCACACCAGCCATGCGCCGCCGATCTCGGCCAGCGCGGCGAGCAGGAACAGGGCGACGGAGCGGAGCACGAGCATGTGCTCTACGAGATCACGAGCAGGAACAACCCGACCATCGTGTAGGCCACCATCAGCAGCACGAGCGGGATCTGGTCGGCGAGGCGCCGATGCGGGGGCAGCAGCGCGACGCAGCGGTCGTGCGCGACCACGACCGCGACGACGTGGCCCACCAGCACCGCCGCGATCTGGACGGCGGCGACGAGCACGACGTCCGGTACCGCGGTCGGCTCCCCGAGCCCGTGCAGCGGCGCCACGAGCTGGGCGAGCCCGCGCGGGCCCTCCACCAGCAGCAACGTGAGGTAGTGCGCGATCGTGTAGCCGGCGGCGATCGGGACGAGCGTCGGCGCGAGTGCCGCGGCGAGCCGGCCGGTGGCGAGCCGGTAGAGCAGTGCCACCACGCCGACCAGGGCGACGAGCACCAGCGTGCCGACGACGACGCCCGGCACCGGCAGGGCGGCGCGGACAGTCGCCCAGCCGGGCCAGCCGCTCAACCCGTCGAACACGGTCGAGCCCCACCACACGGCCACGAACGCGACGAGCCCGCGCGCGGGCGGCACCGCCGCGAGGCCCCGCAACGGGTTCCGCAGCCGCGGGCCGCCGTGCCACTCCACCGGGGCCAGCGCGCCGACGAGGCTCGAGTACGCCTCGAACGTGTCGCCCCGGTCGAACCAGGTCGGGCCGTGCCGCAACGCCGCCGCCGTGTGGATCACGGCGTAGAGCAGCAGGAACGTCGCCACCACGGCGGGAACGTCGCGGGCGGGAGCGACAAGCTCCAGCCAGACGAAGGCCCCGAGCCCGACGGCGGCGGGCCCGTATCCCCGATCGGGCAGCGGCGCGGGTGGGCGGCGGCGCAGCGGGGCCAGCAGGCGGTGCAGCGCGCGCAGCGGGTTGACGGCCCGCCAGACCGGTCCGAGCAGCAGCGACGCCGGGACGACGCCCACCCACAGCAGCACGTAGAGCACCCGTGGCGCCGGGTTGGCCTCGTCCTCCTGCGGGCCGAGGAAGCCGAAGACGACCACGGCGGTGGCGAGCAGTAGCATCGCGGCCTGCCCGAATCGCGCACTCGCGCTGTCGAACGTGCCGACTCGCGCTGACGAAGTCGCGGACTCGCGGGAAACCGGGGCGAGGGCGGGGGCGGACGCGGGTGGGGGCGGGCGGCCGGGGGCGACGGCCGCGAAGCGGGGTTCGCGCCAGAGCAGGGCGACGGCCAGGAACGAGGCCAGCACGACGACCCCGCCGGTCTGCAGGACGAGCTCGCCGGGCAGCGGGAGGCCGCGGACCTCGCCGACGCCGTGGGCCAGAACGATCATGGGCTACTCCCCCGCCGGACCGGGCGCCGGGTGCGGCGCAGCACCGCCACGCCGGCCGCGGCGACGCCGAAACCACCGCCGAGTGCCGCCGCCACCAGCACCCGGTCGAACGTCGCGCCCCACGCGAACGGGACCACGGCGTCGCTCAACGTGAACGCGTCGACCGGGGCGATGACGATCGCGAACAGGCCACCCGCGGCGCAACACAGCAGCGGTCCGGCCGGTCGCCCGCGCAACGTCAGCCAGGCGCCCGCGGCGGCCAGTGGCCAGCCCAGCAGCGCGTACCCGGCGGCGCTGAGCAGCATCGCAGCGAACCCGCGGTCTTCCGGGACCAGCGCCGAGCCGACGACGTGCAGCAGGTGTGCGACCGCGACCACGCCGGCCGAGACGGCGAGGCCGACCGCACCCCACCTGCGGCCCGCGCCCAGCACCCCGGCCAGTGCGGGGCCGGCCAGCGCCGCCAGCGCGACCGACCACCACAGCCCCGCCGGCGGTGGCGGTGGCCAGTACTGCTCGCCGTGGATCGTCACCGTCTCGTCGCCGACCTGCAGCGGCACCGCCCAGCCGAGCCGGTCGCCTGCCGGCCGGTCCCGGGCCGCGGCGGCGGTGATCCTCGGGTCCGACCACCAGGCCCGCTCGCCGGGTGCGACGGTCGGCAACCCCGAGAGCGCCGAACCGGGCAGCGGCTCGACGACCACCGCCACCGCCGTGCCGTTGACGAGCCGCAGCCGGGCCCCGAACTCGACGGCCTGCACGTCGAGCCCGGGAACGGGCGGCTCGACCGCGAGCACGCGGGCCTCGCTCGGGGCCGAGGTGAGGCCACCGGCGTGCGCGAGCGCAGGAGCGGCGGCAGCAGGCAGCAGAAGCGCGACGACCGCCGCGAGCACGCCCGCTCGCAACACCGCTGCGCTCGCAGCACACAGGACCGGCCGGGCGCCCACCCCGCCACCCTAGAAGTGCGGCAAGATCGAGCAGGTGAGCGCACCCCTGCATCCGGTCGCCACCGTCCCCGACCGGCTCTTCGCCGACGACGCGCGCGAGCAGCGCTGGCGGGCGCGGTTCACCGCTACCCGCATGTCGCGGCCCGACTGGGCCCGCGACGCACCGGACCGCAACGTCTACACGTCCAACGCCACCGGCACGATCGAGGTCTACGCCTGGGACCGGGCCACCAACACCCACCGGCAGGTCACCGACCGGCGCGCGGGCACGCACATCGCCACGCTCCCACCGGACGGGGAGACCGTGTGGTGGTTCGCCGACACCGACGGCGACGAGTTCGGGCACTGGGTCACGGAGCCGTTTGCCGGCCGGGAACGGGGAAGCGCTGGGTCGACGAACCGGGCGCTCGGCGCAGATCCGGTTCCGGCCCTGCCGGGCGTCGAGGACGGGTACCCGGCCGGGCTCGACATCGGCCGCCGGCTCGTCACCGCCGGCACGTCCACGGACGACGGCACCCGCATCTGGCTGTGGGACCGCACGTCCGACACGCCCGCGCACGTCGTCTACGCCCACCCCGAGGACGCCGGGGTCGGCGCGCTCTCCGACGACGAGACGCTGCTGGCCATCTCCCACTCCGAGCACGGCGACTCGCGGCACCCGGCGGTCCGGGTGATCCGCACCGCCGACGGCAGTGCCGTCGCCGAGAAGTCCGACGGCCCCGGCCGCGGCCTGACCCCGCTCGCGTTCGCCCCGGTCCCCGGCGACCAGCGGCTGCTGCTCCTGCACGAGCGCCGCGGCCGCGAGGAGCTGCTGATCTGGGACGTCGCCGCGGACACCGAGACCGAACTCGCGATCGACCTGCCCGGCGAGCTCGGCGCCGACTTCACCCCGGACGCCCGGGCGCTGCTCGTCTCGCACACGCACGCCGCCCGCACGCGGCTGTTCCGCTACGACATCGCGACCGGCGCCCTGACCGCCCTGCCCACCGCGCCGGGCTGCGTGGCATCGGCCGACGTCCGCCCGGACGGCACGGTCGAGTACTCCTGCTCGTCCGCCGCGGAGCCCCCGACCGTCCGCGCCCTGCACACCGACGGCACGGATCGCGTGCTGATCACGCCACCGGGCGATCGGCCCCCGGGGTCGGTGCCGGTCGAGGACCTGTGGGTGGACGGCCCGGGCGGGCCGGTGCACGCACTCGTCGCCCGACCGGACGGCGGCACCGCGGGGCCAGCCGTCGTCAGCCTGCACGGCGGGCCGCACGCCGCCGACGAAGACCGCTTCTCGGCGGTCCGCGCTCTGTGGATCGACGCCGGGTTCACGGTCGTCGAGATCAACTATCGCGGCTCCACGGGCTACGGCAGCACCTGGCGCGACGCGATCGAGGGCCGACCGGGCCTGACCGAGCTGGAGGACGTCGCCGCCGTCGTCGACGCGTGCGTCGCTCAGGGCATCGTCGACCCGGCCCGGTTGGTGGTGGAGGGCTGGTCGTGGGGCGGCTACCTCGCGCTGCTGGCGGCGGGGACGCAGCCCGCGCGGTGGGCCGGAGCGTCGGCCGGGGTGCCCGTGGCCGACTACCTCGCCGCCTACGCCGACGAGATGGAGCAGTTGCGCGCGTTCGACCGGGCGTTGTTCGGCGGTTCCCCCGAGCAGCGGCCCGAGGTCTACCGGGCCTCGTCGCCGCTGACCTACGTCGACGAGGTCACCGCGCCGGTGCTCGTCCTCGCCGGGGAGAACGACCCGCGCTGCCCGATCCGGCAGATCGACAACTACCTCGAGGCGCTGGCGGCGCGGAAGGCGGCCTACGAGGTCAGCCGGTTCGACGCGGGCCACGGCTCGCTGGTGGTCGACGAGGCGATGCGGCACGCGGCCACCGAGGTCGCGTTCGCCCGCCGATCGGTGGATGCGGAGGGTCACTCCTTCGGGCACGGCTCGTGACTCTCAGCACGGTCCACAAACGTGTGCGTCATGCTGTGTTAGCGAGTTCGTAACGCACGACGACGACGATGGAGTCGTCCCCGAGGAGGTGGCGTCGTGGCGCTGTGGCGCGTTCACGTGGAGCTGGAGGACCGACCGGGCCGGCTCGGTGAGCTGGCCGCTGCCGTCGGTGCCACCGGGTGCAACATCCTCTCGGTGCACGTCGTGGGTGAGCCGTCGGACCGCGGCTCGGTCACCGACGAGCTGCTGGTCCGGGTTCCCGAGGGCATCGACCCGTCCGTTCTGATCATGGCGGCGGCCCGGGTGAAGGCGCCGTGCACGCTGCACGTCCCCGCCGACGCGACCGAGCTGTCCGATCCGGTCACCACGGCACTCGCCCTGGCCCGGATGGTGGCCGCGGATCCGGGCAGCGCGCCCCGGGCGGTCGCGACGTTGCTGCACGCGCGGCTCGTCGACCCCACCGCCGCGCGACTGCCGGACCTGCACACGCACCCGCTACGGGTCGGTGCGCAGCACCTGCTGCTCGGCCGGGCCTGGCCGTTTACCGCCACGGAGCTCTCGCGCGCCGCCGCGCTGCTCGAACTGGCCACCCAGCTGGCACTCGCCGCGCCGGCCTCGGAGCCGCCGAGCCTCGACACGAGGCTGCTGCTGCGCGACGGCTCCGAGGTCCTGCTGCGCGAGGCCGTGCCGTCGGACGTGCCGCTGGTGGACGCGCTGCACGCGCGCTGCTCGCCGACGTCCCGGCACGCCCGGTTCCTCAGCCCGATCCCGCGCCTCGACCCGGACCAGCTGCGCTCGCTCGTCGACCCCGCGGGCGGTCGGGCAGTGCTCGCGCTGACCCGCGACGGCGGCAGCGCCGTCGGCCTGGCCGATCTGCGCCTCGTCGACCCCTCGTCGGCGACCCCGAGCGCGACCTTCGGTGTGCTCGTCGAAGACGCCTGGCAGCACCGCGGCCTGGGCACGGCGTTGGTGCGGCGCGTCGCGGAGACGGCCGAAGAGCTCGGGATGAGCGAGCTCACCGGGACCGTCCCCGCGGACGAGGTCCGGATCACTCGACTGCTGCGCCGCGCAGGCCTGCGCCCGACGGCGGTGCTCGCCGACGGGACGTTGCGCCTCAACGTGCCGCTGGAGACGCCCGCCGCGATGGCGTGACCGGCCCCCCGTTCACGAGCTGAACGTCCGCCGGTACACGCGCGCCTCCCACGGACGCAACTGCTCCACGCCGTCGGGTGCGTCCGGGTAGTTGCCCAGCAGGAGCTCCGCCCCGTTCCATCCGTCGACCTCGGCACGCACCTCGTCGCCGGTGAAGTTGCCCAGCACCAGCAGCTCGACCGTGCCCCGGTCGTCCGTGTACGCCCGTGTGAACGCGTACACGGCGTCGTCGTCGGGGAGCAGCATCGTGAAGTCGCCGTGCGCCACCGCCGGTTCGTCGTGGCGCAGCGCGATCACCCGGCGGTAGTGGGAAAACACCGAGCCGGGGTCGTCGACCTGGGCCGCGGCGTTCACCTCCGGGTAGTCGGGGTTCACCCCGATCCAGGGCGTTCCCGTGGTGAACCCGGCGTGGGGCGAGGCGTCCCACTGCACCGGCGTGCGGGCGTTGTCGCGGCCCATCACCCGCAGCGCGGCGAGCACCTGCTCCGGGTCCTCCCCGCGCTCCACGGCGACGGCGTAGTGGTTGAGCGACTCGATGTCGCGGAAGTCGGCGATCGAGGCGAACGGCATGTTGCGCATGCCGAGCTCCTCGCCCTGGTAGACGTACGGCGTGCCGCGGTGCAGGTGCAGCACCGTCGCGAGCATCGTCGCCGACTGCACCCGGTACGCGCCGTCGTCGCCCCACCGCGACACGATCCGTGGCTGGTCGTGGTTGTTCCAGTAGAGGCTGTTCCAGCCGGTCTTCGCCAGACCCGCCTGCCAGCGGCCGAACGACGCCTTGAGGTCGCGCAGCCGGAACGGATGGACGTCCCACTTCGTCGCGCCCTGGTCCAGGGACACGTGCTCGAACTGGAAGACCATGTCGACCTCGGCGCGCGCCGGGTCGGTGAAGAGCACCGCGTCTTCGACGGTCACCCCGGGCATCTCCCCGACCGTGATCGGCACGGTGGACAGTCCCGCAAACACCTCACGGTTCATCTCGGCGAGGAACTCGTGGATGCGCGGCCCGCAGATGTACCCGGCCGAGCCGTCGCCGTAGGGCGCGGTCCCGGGCTGCACGACGCCATCCGGCAACGAGCCGTCGGGGCCCACGGCCTTCGAGATGAAGTTGACGACGTCCATCCGGAAGCCGTCGACGCCACGCTGCACCCAGCCGCGCATCATCCGGTACACCGCGGACCGGACCTGCGGGTTCTCCCAGTTCAGGTCGGGCTGCTTGCGGGCGAAGAGGTGCAGGTAGTACTCGCCGGTCGCCGGGTCGAGCGTCCAGGCGGGCCCGGAGAAGAACGACACCCAGTTCGTCGGCTCCGCGCCCGGCTGCCCCGGTTCCATGCCCGCACGCGGCGGCCGCCAGAAGTACCAGTCGCGCTTCGCGCTCTGCGGATCCGAGCGTGACTCGACGAACCACGGGTGCTCGTCGCTGGTGTGGTTGACCACGAGGTCCATGACCAGCTTGATCCCGCGGTCGTGCAGCGTCGCGATCAGCTCGTCGAGGTCGGCGAGCGTGCCGAAGGTGGGGTCGACGTTCTCGTAGTCGCTGATGTCGTACCCGGCGTCGTCCTGCGGCGAAGGGTAGATCGGCGAGAGCCAGACGACGTCCACACCGAGCCGGGCGAGATGGTCGACCCGGTCGATGATGCCGCGGAGGTCGCCGATGCCGTCGCCGTCGGAGTCGGCGAAGCTGCGCGGGTAGATCTGGTAGACCACAGCGGAACGCCACCACGGCGCATCGGTCATCGTCGATCCTCCCGGGTCTGGTGCGGGGGCCAGCGTGGCACAACCGGGGATCTTCGTGTCAGGGTCCTCGTAGCGCACCCGACCCGAAGGACCCGCATGGCACCGATCACGTTCGACCACGCCACGCGCCGCTATCCCGGTGCCTCCCGCCCGGCCGTCGACGCTCTGGAACTCGACATCGCCGACGGCGAGTTCCTCGTCCTGGTCGGCCCCTCCGGATGCGGGAAGTCGACCAGCCTGCGAATGCTCGCCGGCCTCGAGGAGGTGAACTCCGGCACGATCCGCATCGGCGACCGGGACGTCACCCACATCCCGCCGAAGGACCGCGACATCGCGATGGTCTTCCAGAACTACGCCCTCTACCCGCACATGACCGTCGCGGACAACATGGGCTTCGCGCTAAAGATCGCCGGTGTGGACAAGGCCGAGATCCGCACCCGCGTCGAGGAGGCCGCCAAGATCCTCGACCTCACCGACTACCTCGCCCGCAAGCCCAAGGCGCTGTCCGGCGGACAGCGCCAGCGCGTCGCGATGGGCCGGGCGATCGTGCGCCAGCCGCAGTGCTTCCTCATGGACGAGCCGTTGTCCAACCTCGACGCCAAGCTGCGCGTGCAGACCCGCACCCAGATCGCCGCCCTGCAACGCCGGCTCGGCACCACCACCGTCTACGTCACCCACGACCAGGTCGAGGCCATGACCATGGGCGACCGGGTCGCGCTGCTCAAGGACGGGCTCCTGCAGCAGGTCGACACCCCGCGCAACCTCTACGACAACCCGGCCAACATCTTCGTCGCCGGGTTCATCGGCTCCCCCGCGATGAATCTCCTCGACGTCGACCTGACCGAGCAGGGTGCCCGCGTGGGCGGCCACGTCGTGCCGATCTCCCGCGAAGCGCGCACCGAGCTGGGCAAGCAGGGCGCCAGGACCGCCACGCTCGGCTTCCGGCCGGAGTCGGTCGAGGTCGTCGGCACGGACGAGGGCTTCCCGTTCGAGGTCGTCGTGGTCGAGGAGTTGGGCTCCGACGCCTACGCCTACGGCAACCTCCGCCTCGGGGCCGACGCGGGCGTGCCCGCCGACACGATGTTCATCGCCCGCGTCGACGCCCGCCGCCCTCCGTCGAAGGGCGAGACGATCCACCTGCGGATCCGCGAGAGCGAGGAGCACGTCTTCGACCCGGAGACCGGCGAGCGCGTGGGCGGCGCCGCCGCCCTGCACAGCAACCTCTGACGGCGGCCTACTGGTACGACACGAAGACGATGTCCGGGCTCATCTGCATCGTCTGAGCCGGGTCGAGCATCGGCCGGTCCTCGTCGATGAAGTTCTTCCAGCCCCAGTACACGTTCGGCGAGTTCTGCCGCATCGCGTCCCAGGTGCCCCGCTTCATGTCCTGGGTGCCGAAGCCGTCGGCGTGGATGAGCGTCGCGAGCTCGTCGTGCGCCGTGTTCAGCCGCTCCCGCCCGACGATCATCGACGTGCGGAACTGGTGCACCATCAGCACCTTCTGCGGGAGGTTGCGCTCGCGGACCACGCCCGCGAGCCAGTCGCCCACCTGGTTGATCTCGTCGACGTTCACCGACCCGATCTGCACCCGGTGCACCTGCCCCGGCTGCAGCCGCCACTCCGGATCGAGCGCCAGGCCGACGTGCGGCTCGGCCAGCAGCTCCTCGTAGCGCTTCGCCTGGGTCAGGAAGTCGCTGCGCCCGGGCTGCAGATCGAGCATCACGTAGACGCCCGCGGCCTTCGCGGCGTCGACGTAGGGCCGGATCTTCGCGATCTCGACCTCGTTCGAGTAGTCGCCGTCGGCGCCGGCCTGCCCGGCCGCGACCGTCGTGATGATCTCGAAGGCCGGGACGACCGGGAGGTCGGAGTGCGGCTGGTACTGGCCGACGAGGTCCTTGACCCGGGCGATCGACGCGTCGAGGTCCTGCTCACCGAGTGAGCCGAGCGCGGCGGTGCCCGGCGTGCCGTAGAGCGCGACCATCCGCCGCCCCGGGAACGCGAGCTGCCCGCCGCCCGGCAGCTGGACGCCGGTGCGGACGACCGCGAGCCGCTGCTGCAGCTGGTCGACGCTGCCGAACGCGCCGCCCAGGGCCAGCACCTTCTCCTGCGGGGCGGACGACAGTGCGGTGACGAGCTCGCCGCTGCCGCGCGGGTCGGGAGTGCGCAGCACGTGCACCGGCACGCCTGCGGCTCGGGCGGTCGCGACCGCCGCGACCTGGTCGTTGCCCGACCGGGCGAGCACGGTCAGCCCGGTCAGGGCCGTCGGCGGGCCGGTCACCGGAAGGTCCGGGACGTCTTCGGCGATCGGTCCGACGGGCGGCGCCGCGGTTCCGGCGGCGGCCGGAGCCGGGGCAGCCACCGTCAGCAGCGCGGGGCTTCCGCGATCCAGCCCGGCCACGGCGTCGGTGAGGGTGGTCGGGTCGACGACACGAGCGTCGCGCTCGTCCACCTTGACCAGTCCGGCGAGCGACTCGGGAGCCGCAGGAACGACGCGCGTCCCGCCCGCCTTCTGCGCGGCCCAGTCCTGGGCGCCCTGCCCCACGGCGAGGACCGCCTGCGGAGCCAGCCGAGCGACCTCGTCGGTGACCGCCGTCGCGTCGGCGGGATCGGCGGACGCGGCGGGCGTGAGGAGCATCGGCGCACCGAGGGCGACCGCGGCCGAGGCCGCCCCCGCCTGGCCGCCGGCGTCGCCGTCGGCAGCCAGGACGACGACGGGAGCGCCGGTGTAGAGCGCGGCGCTGGCCGCCACCGCGAGCGGCACGGGAGCGGTGGGGGCGAGGACGGTCGCCGGATCGGTGGGTGCCTCGAGCCGGGGCGACGCCGCGATCGTCTCCCGGGCCGCCTCCTTCGCCGTGCAGCCGGCCAGGACGGCGCCGCACGCCATCAGCGCGACCCCCACCCGTGTCCGCCAGCCCGGTCCACGCCCACCCCGAACACGCCCCCGCATTGCCCCCACGTTCAAACCGTAGGCGCGTGAGCACCCGTTGTGCACGGTGACGCGCGCGGTTCCCTCCGACGGGGCACGTCCCGGTGTCAGGAAGGCCACCTTGCTGGCGCCAGGCGTCAGGAAGGTGGCCTTCCTGACATCCGAGCCACCGGGCCGGGCGGCGTCTCAGCCGCGGTTCAGCTCGCGTCCGGCAGACTGGTCCGCGATGAGCGCGCCTCCCGACGAGCTGCCCGGCCGCACGCGGCCCCCCGTCCGCCCCGTCCGCCTCGCGCTCACACTGGTGATCGTGGTCGTCGCGGCTCTGGTCCTGCTGCCGGACCTGCTGGGCCTGGACCATCGCGGCCCCTTCGCCCAGCTCGTGTCGTTCCGCCCGGCCCTGGTCGCCGGCCTGCTGGTGCTCGCCGTCGTCGCGATGGTCGTCGCCGTGATCCGCAAGCGGGGCTGGACACTCCCGGCCGGCCTGCTCGCGGTGGCGGCCGTGGGTGGCGCGATGGTGCTGCCCCGTGCGCTACCCGCGCCGGACGTCCCCGAGCCGGACGCGCCCGCCGTCCGCACGCTGACGGTGCTGTCGTTCAACACCTACGAGGGCCAGGGGGACGTCGACGCCGTCGCCGCGCTCATCCGGTCGAGCCGACCGGACCTCGTCGCGCTGCCGGAGTCGGCGGCCCGCTACCGGGACCGGCTCGCCCCCCTCGTCCCGGACTACCGGTTCATCCCGTCCGACGAGCGTGGCCGCGACGTCCAGGGCGTCACGGCGGGCGTGCGTGCCGACCTCGGAGACGTCGCGGCACAGGTCGACCGCAGGACGGGGTTCCCGTCCGTCGAGGTGTCGGGCGCCGGCCTCGGCGACCTGCGCTTCGTCGCCTTCCACTCGATCGCGCCGACACCCGGCGAGATCCCGGAGTGGAGCAGCGACCTGTCGACGCTGGACCGCTGGTGTGCCGACCGGCAGGCCGGCCAGGTGATCGTCGCGGGCGACTTCAACGCCACCCTCGACCACTCGGTGTTCCGCTCGGCGATGACCGGGTGCACCGACGCGGCGGAGCGGACCGGCGACGGTCTGGTGGGCACGTGGCCGAGCTCGCTCCCGCGCTGGCTGGGCCCGCAGATCGACCACGTGCTGATCACCGGCGGGATCACCGCGGAGACGCTGTCCGTGCACGACATCCCCGGCAGCGACCACCGCGCGGTGGTCACCCGTTTGCGGCTGCCGAACTGATCTCCGGGGTGCCCAGCGCGGGCGTCCGCACGACCGACGGCGCCCCCGCCTCGACGAAGACCTCCTCCAGGTCGAAGGTCACGATGTCGACGACGAAGCCACGGATCCGGGTACCGGGCAGCAGGAACGGGTCGTGGCGCAGCTGGGTCATGTCGCGGCGGACGCTCACCCGGGGGTCGCGGAAGGCGTGGGTCCGCCACGGGGGCCGCATGCCGACCTCGTTCGCGAGCTCCTCCGAGAAGTCCTCGTCGGTGAACGTGCCGAGCCCGCACCCGGCGTGCTGCATGAGCAGGATCTCGCGGGTCTGCAGCTTGCGCTGGCTGATCGTCAGCGAGCGGATGACGTCGTCGGTGACGACGCCGCCGGCGTTGCGCAGCACGTGCACCTCGCCCATCTGCAGGCCGAACAGCGCGAACACGTCCAGCCTGGAGTCCATGCAGGTGAGCACCACGGTGTGCAGGGCGGGCGGGACCGCCAGGCCCTCGGCGCTCGTCTTGGCCAGGTGACCGCCTCCGGCCTCGTACCGCCGGATGAGCTCCTCGATCGACAACTCGTCTCCTCGTCCCCGACGACGACCAGGGCGGGCCGTCGCGCTGGATGAGCCGCGGCGACCCGCCCTGGTCGCGTGCTTGCTGACGCCCCCGATTACAACCCGGCTTACAACCCGGCGGCGACCGTCTCGGCGATCTCGTAGGTGTTGAGTGCAGCACCCTTGCGCAGGTTGTCGCCGCAGACGAACAGCTCGAGGGTGTTCGGGAAGTCGAGCGCCTGCCTGATCCGGCCGACGTAGGTGGGGTCGCCGCCGACGACGTCCGCCGGAGTCGGGAACTCACCGGCCGCCGCGTCGTCGCGCAGCACCACGCTCGGCTGCTCGGCGAGCACCTTGCGCGCGGCGTCCACGGACACCTCGCTCGCGAACGTCGCGTGCACCACCAGCGAGTGCGTGGTGACGACCGGGACGCGGACGCAGGTCGCCGAGACCTTGAGGTCCGGGATCCCGAGGATCTTGCGCGACTCGTTGCGGACCTTGAGCTCCTCCGACGACCAGCCGTCGTCCTTCACCGATCCGGCCCACGGCACGACGTTCAGGGCGAGCGGCGCGGGGAACGGCGACTCCGCCGGCAGGCCCGCCTCGGCGAGCGCGGCCGCGACGTCGCCGCTGCGCACACCGACGTCCTTGCCCGCCACCGCGGCGATCTCGGCCTGCAGGCGGTCGATCCCGGGCTGGCCGGCGCCCGATGCGGCCTGGTAGGACGCGACGACCAGCGCCTCGAGCGTGTACTCGCGGTGCAGCGCGCCCATCACGGCCATCATCGACAGCGTGGTGCAGTTGGGGTTCGCGATGATCCCCTTGGGCCTTTCGGACGCGTTCGCAGCGTTGACTTCGGGAACGACCAGCGGCACGTCCGGGTCCATCCGGAAGGCGCCGGAGTTGTCGACGGCCACGGCGCCGCGCTCGGCGGCGATCGGCGCCCACTGCGCGCTGACCTCGTCCGGCACGTCGAACAGCGCGACGTCCACGCCGTCGAAGACCTCGGGGGCGAGCGCCTGCACGGTGATGTCCTGCCCGCGTACCCGCAGCACCTTGCCGGCGGAGCGCGGCGAGGCGATGAGGCGGATCTCGCTCCACGGCACGCTCTCGCGGGCGTCGATGATGTCGATCATCGTGGTGCCGACGGCGCCCGTGGCCCCGACGATCGCGACGACCGGTCCGTTGTTACCCATCTAGCGCCCCGTTCCCGCGTGCACCACGGCCAGCTCGTCGCCGCCCAGTTCGAATGCCGCGTGCAGCGCGCGCACGGCGTCGTCGAGCTGCTCCTCGCGGCAGATCACCGAGATCCGGATCTCGGAGGTGTTCATCGTCTCGATGTTGATCCCGACCGCCGACAGCGCCTCGCAGAAGGTCGCCGTGACGCCCGGGTGGTTCCGCATCCCCGCGCCGACCAGCGAGACCTTGCCGACGTTGCCGTCGGCCAGCAGGTCGCCGAAGCCGATCTCGGCCTGCCCGGAACGGAGCGCGGCGACGGCCCGCGGGGCGTCCGTGCGGGGCAGCGTGAAGGTGATGTCGGTCTGCCCCTCGCCCGAGCGGCTGACGTTCTGCAGCACCATGTCGATATTGATCTCGGCGTCGGCGACCGTGCGGAAGATCCGCGCCGCCATGCCGGGGGTGTCCGGCACGCCGACGACCGTGATCTTGGCCTCGGACCGGTCGTGCGCCACGCCGGTGATGATCGCGTCTTCCACGGGGATCTCCTCGATGGAGCCGGTGACGAGGCTGCCCGGCTTCTCGTTGTACGAGCTGCGCACGCGCAGCGGGACCTGGTAGCGGCGCGCGTACTCGACGGCGCGCAGGTGCAGCACCTTGGCGCCGCTGGCGGCCATCTCGAGCATCTCCTCGTAGGTGATGTCCGAGACCAGGCGCGCGTCGGCCACGATCCGCGGGTCGGCCGAGAAGATCCCGTCGACGTCGGTGTAGATCTCGCAGACATCGGCCTCGAGCGCGGCGGCGAGCGCGACGGCGGTGGTGTCGCTGCCACCGCGCCCGAGCGTGGTGATGTCCTTGCTGTCCTGGCTGACGCCCTGGAAGCCCGCGACGAGGACGATGTTGCCCTCGTCCAGCGCCTTCCGCAGGCGGTGCGGCGTGACCTGCACGATCCGCGCGTCGCCGTGCTTCGCGGTGGTGATCATGCCGGCCTGGGAGCCGGTGAACGAGATCGCGTTGGCGCCGAGCGCGGAGATCGCCATCGCGACGAGCGCGTTGCTGATCCGCTCGCCCGCCGTGAGCAGCATGTCCATCTCGCGCGGCGGGGGCGCGGGGCTCACCTGCTCGGCGAGGTCGAGCAGCTCGTCGGTCGTGTCACCCATCGCGGAGACGACCACGACGACGTCGTTGCCCTCTTTGTGCGTACGGACGATCCGCTCGGCGACCCGCTTGATGCGGTCCGCGTCCTGGACCGATGATCCGCCGTACTTCTGCACGACGAGGGCCACCGCCGACCTCCCCGGGTGAACACGTTGTCGAAGCTCCACAGGGGAGCCCGGTCGGTAGGCCACTGTACCTGGGGTGTTCAGCCGATCCGCGAGGCGAGCCGGACCACGACCGCCGTGATCAGCAACCAGGCGAGCGCGGCTGCGCCGTAGTTGAGTGCCACGGCGAGCATCGGGTCGGGCACCAGGAAGAGGTTCGACAACCCCAGGTCGAAGGTCTCGGCCAGCCGCGCGATCAGCGCCGCGACGGCGTTGGCCGGATTGGCCTGCAGCAGGGTCAGCACGATGTGCAGCACCACGATCGCCACGATGGTGTAGCCGATCGTCCGCAGCACACGGGCCAGCGTGTCGCCGACCCGGGCCGCCGCTCCCGCCACGCGTGAACCTCCCGGTCTCGGTTGCCGCGTTCATCCTTCCAGATCGCGACCCGGCCGGGTGAGATGCGCGTCGCTCCCGGGTTGCCCGCGCCCCCGGGGTGGGGTCTACCCTCGGCGGCGTGGTGCGACTGCTCCTTCGCCGCCGCGGCGGGGTCTGACCGACCGGCCCCTCGTCGCGGGTAGTGGCGCGTGCGCCGGTCTCGTCCTGATCCGGCACACCCACTGGAGTCAAGAGCCGTGAGTCATCCCGTTCCCGCCCCGAGCCGCGTGCGCACCCCCGCAGGCCCGGTCCCCGAGGGTCAGCCCGCCTGGAACACCCAGCGCGCCTCGCAGATGCCCGTCCACCGCTACAAGCCCTTCCACGAGCTGATCGAGCCCGTCTCGCTGCCCGACCGCACCTGGCCGGACGTACGGATCACCAAGGCGCCGCTGTGGTGCGCGGTGGACCTGCGCGACGGCAACCAGGCCCTGATCGACCCCATGAGCCCCGCGCGCAAGCGCCGCATGTTCGAGCTGCTCGTCCGCATGGGCTACAAGGAGATCGAGGTCGGCTTCCCGTCGGCGAGCCAGACCGACTTCGACTTCGTCCGCGAGATCATCACCAGCGACTCGATCCCGGACGACGTCACGATCCAGGTGTTGACCCAGGCCCGCCCCGAGCTGATCGAGCGCACGTACGAGGCCTGCGAGGGCGCCCCGCGGGCGATCGTCCACCTCTACAACTCGACGTCGATCCTGCAGCGCCGCGTCGTCTTCCGGTCGGACCGGCCGGGCATCCGCAAGATCGCCACCAACGGCGCCGAAGACGTGCTGCGCTTCAGCGAGAAGTACCCGTCCACCGACTGGCGCTTCCAGTACTCCCCCGAGTCGTACACCGGCACGGAGCTGGAGTACGCCGTCGAGGTCTGCAACGCCGTCTCCGCGATCTGGCAGCCGACCGCCGAGTCGCCGATGATCGTCAACCTGCCGGCCACGGTCGAGATGGCCACGCCGAACGTCTACGCCGACTCGATCGAGTGGATGCACCGCCACCTGGAGCGCCGCGACGGGATCGTGCTCTCGCTGCACCCGCACAACGACCGCGGTACCGGTGTCGCAGCGGCCGAGCTGGGTTACCAGGCCGGCGCGGACCGGATCGAGGGGTGCCTGTTCGGCAACGGCGAGCGCACCGGCAACGTCGATCTCGTGACCCTGGGCATGAACCTGTTCACCCAGGGCATCGACCCGCAGATCGACTTCTCGGACATCGACGAGATCCGCCGCACCGTCGAGTACTGCAACCAGCTGCCCGTGCACGAGCGCCACGCGTGGGGCGGCGACCTGGTCTACACGGCGTTCTCCGGCAGCCACCAGGACGCGATCAACAAGGGCTTCGACGCGATGCGCGTCGCCGCCGCCGAGGCCGGGCACGACGTCGACGACCACCCGTGGGAGGTCCCGTACCTGCCGGTCGACCCCAAGGACATCGGCCGCACGTACGAGGCCGTGATCCGGGTGAACAGCCAGTCCGGCAAGGGCGGCGTCGCCTACGTCATGAAGACCGAGCACCAGATGGACCTGCCGCGCCGGCTGCAGGTCGAGTTCTCGAAGGTGATCCAGCAGGTCACCGACTCCGAGGGCGGCGAGGTCTCGCCGAAGGAGATGCGCGACGTCTTCGACACGGAGTTCCTCGAGCGCGTCACCCCGCTGAAGCTGATCCGCCACCGGCTGTCGTCCGACGGCGAGGGCACCACCGAGATCGTGGCGACGGTGCGGGTGGAGACCGACGTCCACGAGATCACCGGCAGCGGCAACGGCCCCATCGCGGCGTTCGTCGACGCGCTGGCCGGGATCGGGTTCGACGTCCGGGTGCTCGACTACCACGAGCACGCGATGTCGGCGGGCGACGACGCCCGGGCGGCGGCGTACGTCGAGTGCGCGGTGGAGGACACCGTGTACTGGGGCGTGGGCGTCAACGGCTCGATCGTGAGTGCGTCGCTGAAGGCCGTGGTGTCGGCGGTCAACCGCGCGATGCGGTAGCGGTCGCTCACCGACCGGGCGGATCGTCGAGGACGCGGCCGAGGCGTCGCAGCCCTTCTTCGATCCGCTCGGTCGGGATCGCCCCGTAGCCCAGGATCAGCCCGGGCGACGTGGACACCGCCTGGCGGTAGCGCGACAGCGGCTGCAGGACGACACCGGCGGCGAAGGCTCTGACGGCGACGTCCATGTCGTCCGTCCCGGTCGGCAGATATGCCGCGATGTGCAGACCCGCGACCGACGGGATCGCGTCGAGCCTGCCCGCGAAGGACCGGGCGAGCCGCGATCGGATCAGGTGGTGGCGGGTGGCGTAGACCGCCCGCATGCGGCGGACGTGCCGGCTCAGGTGCCCGTCGGCGAGAAAGCGCGCGGCGACGGCCTGCACCGGGACCTCGGTGTGCCAGTCCGTCACGTGCTTGGCCTTGCGCAGCGCGCTGCGCAGTGGAGGCGGGGCGACGAGGAAGCCCAGCCGCAGCGTCGGCAGCAGCACCTTCGAGAACGACCCCACGTACAGCACCCGGCCGGTGTGGTCGAGGCTGTGCAGCGGTTCCAGCGGGCGGCCGCCGTAGCGGTACTCGCTGTCGTAGTCGTCCTCGAGGACAGCGGCTCCGGTGCGCTCCGCCCAGCGCAGCAACGCCAGGCGCCTGCGCAGGGACATCGCCGTGCCCAGCGGGTACTGGTGCGAGGGAGTGACGTACACGAGGCGCGCGTGGTCCGGCAGGGCCTCCACGACCAAGCCCTCCGCGTCGACGGGCACGTCGGCCACCTTCGCACCGTGCGCCACGAAGGCGCGCCGGACCGGCAGATAACCCGGGTCCTCCATGGCGACGGTGTCCCCGGGTTCGATCAGGACCCGCGTGACGAGGTCGACGGCCTGCTGGCTGCCGCTCGTCACGAACACCTCGTCCGGCACGGCACGGACGGCCCGCGACACGCCGATGTGTTGGGCGATCGCAGCCCGCAGCGCGGGAAGGCCCGCCGGGTCGATGTGCGTCCCCGTGCCGACCGCCGTCGGTCGCAGCTCCTCCGCGAGCATCGCCCGCCACGTGGAGTAGGGGAACCGGGTCGCGTCCGGGATGCCGGCCCGGAAGTCGAACTCGACTGCGGCGTCCGCCATCGCCGGTGGCTCACCGATCCGGTCCCACACCGCACGCGGCCGCAGCGGGGAGTCGGGCCGCCGGTCGACGGCCGGGTGCGGACGCTCGTCGGTCACGAAGGTGCCCGCACCGACCTGGGCCCGCACGAATCCCTCCGCGGCGAGCCTGTCGTACGCGACCCCCACCGTGTTGCGGGACACCGCCAGTCGGTCCGCGAGCTCGCGGCTCGACGGCAACCGCTCACCCGCGGACAGCCTGCCGTCGACGATCGCCGTCCGGATCTGCCCGTAGACCTTCCCGGTCAGGTCGCCCGGGCCGTCCAGGCTGACGTGCAGGTCCATCGGACGAAGGGTAACGGCCGAATGGCCCGGCCAACCCGCCCGGAATTGGACCTTCCCGATGAATCGACGGCCTCTTAGCCTCGCGCGGTGGTGCTCGACGCCCACATCGGTCCGGCCGGTGCCTGCAGCAGTTCCGGGGGGTGCTGCAGGCGCCGGCCGCGCCGCACGTCTCGTCCTCACAGAGTGGGGCGCGTCCTCGCAGAGTCGATTGCCTCTGCGAGGAGGGCGCAGTCTCTGCGAGGTTCGTGGTGGGCGCTGCGTGACGACCGTCGGCCGCCGGGGCGGGTGGCGCGGCCGGACGGGTGACGGGTACCCGGTACCGTCGGGTGAGTGCGACTCCCGGTGACCCCGATCGCCGCCTACCTGCTCGTACTGGGGTGGGCCAGCATCCCGTTCGCGCCCGCCGAGCCGGTGCTGGTCGGCGCCGGGTCCTACGCCGCGATCGGTGCGCTGCACCTGCCGTTCGTCATCGCCGCGGCCGCGACCGGTTCGCTGGCCAGCGACCTGGCCAAGTACGCGATCGGCCGCGCCGCCGGTCCGGCGATGCTGGAACGGCTGAGCCGCCGCGAGTCCGGGGCGCGGGCCGTCGAGTGGATCGAGTCCCGCGCCCGGCGGATCGGCCCGGCCGTGATCGTCCCGTCGTACTTCGTGCCGTTCGGCGTGGTCGCCGCGACGCTGCTGTGTGGCGCGCTGCGGATGCGGCTGGGGCCGGTGATCGTGTCGTCGACGGTCGGCGCGGCGCTGTGGTCGGCGATGTTCGTGCTGCTCGGCTACGCCGGCGGCGCCGTCACCCACAACCCGCTCACGGGCGCGCTGCTCGCGTTGCCGATCGCCCTCGCCATCGGCGCGCTGCTGTCGCGGGTAGCGACAGCGCGCACCCCCGGCTGATCAGGCGAAGTCGAACTCCCCGGCCTTCACGCCGGCCACGAACGCGACCCACTCCTCGTCGGTGAAGGTCAGCGCCTCCTGCGCGCGGTTCTTCGTGTCGCGCACCACGACCCTGCCCTCAGGAGACCGACCGACCTCGACGCATCCGCCGAAGTTGCAGTAGCTACTGATCTTGAACTCGATCATAGGGTTGGGCCTTTCCGCGGGGAGCGTAGTCGTCGAGGTAACGACGGACGGCCGCACGCGATGCTCGGGCATCCAGAGCGAGCCCGCTGACCTCGGCGAAGACGTCGTCGTACGCGTCCACTTCGGATGGCCCGTCGAGGAAAGACTCCCCGGCGTGGCCTTCGAAGTAGACGACGTCTGAGCCTAGATCATCGGGGATTTCGAGTATCACGAAGTGTCCCATGTGCGCGCGGTGGATCCCCGCGTCGAACGCCACGAGCCGGATCGACACGGTGGGCAGGTCCATGAGGTCGAGCAGCCAGCGCACTTGCGCCGCCATCACGGACCGCGAACCGACAACTCTCGCCAGAGCAGATTCGTCGACGATCATGTCGAGCCGTAGCGGTACCGGTCGGTGAAGCGCCTCCTGGCGACGCATCCGCATCTCGACGAGCTGATCGATCTCCTCCGACGATCGTCGTGGCAGTTGAGCGGTCATGACCGCACGGGCGTAATCCTCGGTCTGCAGGACGCCGTTCAAGATGCTCAGGTCGAACGATCGCAGGCCAACGGCATCGGTTTCCAATGCCGCGTAGCGCCCAGGAGCGTCGAGGAAGAACCGCTCCGGCGCGACGCCCTCGGTGTATGTCTGCCACCACCCCTCGGTGCGGCTCTCCCGCACCAGCCGCAGGAGCATCTCG
Organism: Pseudonocardia charpentierae; assembly: GCF_031845345.1. Classification (NCBI taxonomy): domain Bacteria; kingdom Bacillati; phylum Actinomycetota; class Actinomycetes; order Pseudonocardiales; family Pseudonocardiaceae; genus Pseudonocardia; species Pseudonocardia charpentierae. The sequence continues at coordinate 40,592 of NZ_JAVREJ010000019.1, forward strand.
CGCTCCGCGTCGCCGGTGACGTCGTACAGCCGGATGAGCGCCCGGACGTCGGCCGGTTTCGGAATGCCCTTCCCGGTCTCCAGCCGCGAGATCTTCGAGGCGGAGCACCGCAGCTGATGGGCCACGGCGTCCAGGTGCAGGCCCTTGCCCGTGCGCAGCCTGCGGAGTTCGGCGCCCAGTCGGCGACGCGGACCCGCCGGTCCGGAAGCGACCACGCCACATCCCTCCGTCTCATCCACTGGACGTCGTCGTCCGTTCTACTGCAATCTCACCAGAATGCAATTGCATAGCTGCGTGGAGTAGGCGATGCTTGAAGCGGACGGAGCTCCCCCTCCGTCCCGGCTCCCGAGAGGAGGCAGTCGTGAGTCCCCGTCACCTGCACTCCTCCCTCTTCGCCACCGGACCCGCGCCCGCAACCCGGGCCGCCTGGGTCCAGCCCTCCGCCCGTCACCTTTCGGGCAGCGCGACCTCCCGGCAACCAGCCGGGGCAGGAGAGCACGGCGAGGGGAACGCGGATGAAGACGACAGCATTCATCGGTAGCCGATTCGACAGACGGGGGTGGTCACCGTGATCGCGGTTCTGGCCATCGGCCTCGTCGGACTGATCGTCCTGGCCACCGTCGTCGGCATCGTCGACGCGGCCCAGGCCGGGACCTGGCGCGAGATCGCGCGGGAGCGCCGGGCCGACTGGGAACAGCGCAGGCGCGCCGAGCGCCTGGGCGCGGGCCGGGACCGTTTCCCCGGCATCTGATCAACACCGCGAGCCCCCGGCCGCCGGGCAGGTCTTACAACGCCCGGCGGCCGGAGAGGGCACGACCCAGCGTCAGCTCGTCGGCGAACTCGAGGTCGCCACCCATCGGCAACCCGGAGGCCGGGCGGGTGACGCTGAGGCCCGGGAAGTCGCGCAGCAGGCGCACGAGATAGGTCGCCGTCGCCTCCCCCTCGGTGTTGGGGTCGGTGGCGATGATGACCTCGGTGATGTCGGTCTCGTCCGCCGCGGGCCCGGTGCCGCCGAGGCGGGTGAGCAGCTCACGGATCCGCAGCGAGTCGGGCCCGACGCCGGCCAGCGGGTCGAGCGCGCCGCCCAGCACGTGGTAGCGGCCCTTGAACTCGCGGGTGCGCTCCACGGCGAGGACGTCCTTCGGCTCCTCCACGACGCACACGATCGTCGGATCGCGCCGGGCGTCGGAGCAGTAGCGGCAGCGCCGGGCGGCCGCGACGTTGCCGCACACCTCGCAGAACTGCACGCCCTGCTTGACCTTCTGCAGCACGTCCTGCAGCCGCGACACGTCGGCAGGCTCCGCCGCCAGCAGGTGGAACGCGATGCGCTGGGCGCTCTTCGGACCGACCCCGGGTAGCCGCCCGAGCTCGTCGATCAGGTCCTGGACCGGCCCCTCGAACATCTACTGCCTAGAAACCCGGCAGGCCGAGGCCGCCCGCTTCGCCGCCCAGGCCGCCGGCCAGCGGGCCCATCTTCTCCGCCTGCAGCTGCTGGGCGGCCCGCGCCGCGTCCTGCAACGCGCCGACCACGAGGTCCTGGAGGGTGTCGACGTCGTCAGGATCGACGACCTGCGGGTCGATCCGCACCGCGAGCACCTCACCGGCGGCGGTCATGGTCACCTGCACGAGGCCGTTGCCGGCCTGACCGGTCACCTCGGCCGAGGCGAGCTCGGCCTGCGCCGCGATGAGCTGCTCCTGCATCTTCTGCGCCTGCTGCATGATCATCTGCAGGTCGGGCTGGCCCGGTTGCACTCGCGGTCTCCTCGCGTCGTCGCCCGCCTCCGCGCGGGTCAGCTGCTGTCGAGCGTAGTCGTGGCAGGCTTCGCGGCGTGCCCGCCCTGCTGCGCTCCGTCTTCCGGTCCGGCACGGTCGTCGCCGTGCTCGTCCTGGCGGCGTGTTCGTCGCCACCGGCAGCACCGGCTCCGGCTTCTCCCACCGCACCGGCCACGGTAGGCACGCCGCCGACCAGCGCGACCGTCTCCGCCGCACCCGCAGCCGCGACGACGTCCCCCCGGCCCCGCGTCGTCGTCCTCGACCCCGGCCACAACGGGGGCAACGCCGGCGCCCCCGCGGCGATCAACCGGCAGGTGCCGGACGGCCGCGGCGGCACCAAGGCCTGCAACACCACGGGAACGTCGACGGACGCCGGTTACGCCGAGCACGCCTTCACGCTCGACGTCGCGCAGCGCGTGGAGAAGCGCCTGGTCGCCAGTGGCGTCCGCGTGGAGCTGACCCGCACCGACGACGACGGCGTCGGCCCGTGCGTCGACGAACGCGGCAGTGCCGGGGAACGGGCCGGTGCCGACGCCGTCGTCTCCATCCACGCCGACGGCGCGGCCCCGTCGGGCAAGGGCTTCCACGTGGCGTACTCCGACCCGCCGCTCAACGCGGCGCAGCGCGGGCCGGCCCGCACGTTGGCCGCCGACCTGCGTGACGGCCTGGCGGCCGCCGGCTTCCCCCGCTCGACCTACACCGGCCGCGACGGCCTCTCCCCGCGCACCGACCTCGCCGGGCTGAACCTGTCCACGCGGCCTACGGCTCTGGTCGAGTGCGCGAACATGCGCAACGCCGCGGAGGCGGCGCTCGTGTCGTCGGCGGCCGGCCGCGACCGCTACGCCGCGGCGATCGCGGACGGGATCCTGCGGTTCCTGGACTCGTGATCGACGTGAGCGTCGCGCCAGGGCTGCAGGCACAGCCGTGGGCGACGCTCACGAAGATCAGCGGCGGTCCATGGCCGTTGCACCGAGCTGGGCGCTCAACAGCTCGATCGCGACCTCCTCGGGGTCGCGGCGGACCGCCGGAGACGCGGAGTCGGCGGCGGCCTCGGCCATCATCGCCTCTTCGTCGTCCGGCGGGGCGTCTTCGTCCGGCGGCTCCGGGGGCAGCGGCTCAGCCTCTTCCGGCGCTGAGCGGCGGGTCGGAGCCGGCCGCGCCGGAGCCGGGCGCGACGGTCGCTGAGGCGGAGCGGGGGCGCGCGACGCCGCGGGGCGCGCCGAGGCGGCCGGAGGGGCATCGCCGTGATCGCAGCGCACCCGCCACCGGACCCCGAGCACGGCGTGTAGTGCGTCGGCGATCACGTCGGTGTTGCGCTGCTCCGACAGGCGGCGGGCCAGTGGCTCCGAGCCGATCGCCAGCACGATGACGTCGCCCTCGATGGCGCGGACGGTCGCGTTGACCAGCAGCGCACCGGTGCTGCGGCTGCGCTGCTTGGCGGCGGCGAGGATCTCCGACCAGACCCGCCGGACGGCCGCGGCGTCGATCGACGCCGGTGCGGCGGGGGGAACGTCGACGGGCTGCTGCGGAGCGCGGCGGTCGTCGCGAGCAGGCGTGCCGTGGTCGTCCGCGGAGACAGGTGCCCCGCCGGCACGTGCTGCAGCCGGATCCGGCTGAGCCGGGGTGGGCTGCTCGGCCGCCTGCTCCGGGGCGGGCTCCTCCGGGATCGCCTGCGGCCGCGGCGCGACGCCGTCGGCCGGCTCAGCGGTGACGGGCGCGGGCTCGGTGCGCTCCACCTCGTCCGCACCCTGCCGCTCCGGCGCAGGGGTGGTGGAAGGCGCCTCAGGGGCCGCCGTCGGCACAGGGACCGCGGACTCCCTGGCAGCGGGGCCGGTCGCGACCTCCGGCCGATCCTGTTCGCCCGGTGAGCCGGCCACTGCCCGGCGCCGCGTGAAGGTGCGTCGCGCCGCGGCCGACTGCGTGTCACCGGGCTCCGGGGGCGGTGCCGCCGCGGTCTCCCCGTGCGGCACCGGCGCCGCCGCGATCGACGCGCGGAGCTCGATCCGCTCCAGCCGCTCCAGCAACGAGGGTTCCGACGCCGTCGCTGCCGGGAGCAGCATGCGCGCGCACAGCAGCTCCAGCAGCAGACGCGGCGCGGTCGCCCCCCGCATCTCGATCAGGCCGGCGTGCAGGATCTCGCCGTAGCGGACGAGCGTCGCGGGTCCCAGCCGCTCCGATTGCTCCACCATGCGCTCGACCTCGTCGGCGGCGACGTCCACGAGGCCGCGCTGAGCCGCGTCCGGGATCGCCTGCACGAGCGTGAGGTCGCGCAGGCGCTGGAGCAGGTCCGCGGCGAAGCGGCGCGGGTCCAGGCCGGCCTCGACGAGCCGGTCGACGCCCTCGAACACCGCCGCCCGGTCGCCGGCCGCCAGCGCGTCCACGACGTCGTCGATCAGCGCGACGTCCGTGACGCCGAGCAGCGCCACCGCCCGCTCGTAGGTGACCCCCTCCGGCCCCGCACCGGCCAGGAGTTGATCGAGTATCGACAACGTGTCGCGCGCCGATCCCCCACCCGCCCGCAGGACCAGCGGGAACACCGCCGGAGCGACGACGGCGCCCTCCTCGGCGCAGATCCGCTCCAACAGGGCCCGCAGCGTGCTCGGCGGGATCAACCGGAACGGGTAGTGGTGCGTGCGCGACCGGATCGTCGGCAGCACCTTCTCCGGCTCGGTGGTCGCGAAGACGAAGACGAGGTGGTCCGGCGGCTCCTCGACGATCTTGAGCAGGGCGTTGAAGCCCTGCGTGGTGACCATGTGCGCCTCGTCGACGATGAACACCCGGTACCGCGACTCGGCCGGTGCGTAGAAGGCGCGGTCGCGCAGCTCGCGGGCGTCGTCGACCCCACCGTGCGACGCGGCGTCCAGCTCGACGACGTCGATGTTCCCCGGCCCCTCGGGCGCGAGCGCGACGCACGACGAGCAGACCCCACACGGATCCGGCGTCGGCCCGTTCACGCAGTTCAGCGAGCGGGCGAGGATGCGGGCCGACGACGTCTTGCCGCAGCCGCGGGGCCCGGAGAACAGGTACGCGTGGTTGATCCGACCGGCCTCGAGCGCGATGCGCAACGGCCCGGTGACGTGCTCCTGACCGACGACGTCGGCGAACCGCGCCGGACGGTACTTCCGGTACAGAGCCAGCGCCACGCAGCGAGGCTACCGACCGCCGGGCCTGCGGTGGGGCGGTACCCGGAGAAGAAAGCGGGCCCACGCACCCGTCAGAGCCTGTTGACCCTTGCTGCCTTCCGGCCCTGGGGGAGTTCACAGGATGCACGTCACGTGGACCCGGGGACGAGCATAGCCGGTCGCCGGCGGCCGCAGCGGGGAGGCTAAGCTCCGACGCGGAGGATTCGCCTAGTGGCCTATGGCGCACGCTTGGAAAGCGTGTTGGGTTCACGCCCTCGCGGGTTCGAATCCCGCATCCTCCGCCAGCTGGACCAGCACGAACGCCGGGCAGCCCCGCCAGGGGCTCGCCCGGCGTCTGCGTTCGGGCTCAGTCGAGGAGGGCTGATCGTGACTGATCACGAGGCTGTCCGTGCCTTCTACGCCGAGCCGGGGGCGATCGCCATGCGAAGATTCATACCCGCCGGTATGCGGAGATGCTCGACGAGTTGACGGGCGACGGACACGGTCTGGCCGAGGCCCGTCCGCCGGACCAGCGGCTCGCCTGCCGGTGCCGCAACTTCACCCTGCTCCTGCTCGGTCCGTTGCGCGCGAAAGGGATACCTGCCCGGGCCCGCTACGGCTTCGCGGCCTACGTCAACGCCGGGCACTACGAGGACCACATCGTCTGTGAGTACTGGAACGCTTCCGAGGAACGCTGGCAACTCGTGGACGCCCAGCTCGACGAGGTGTGGTGCCAGCGTCTCGGCATCGGCTTCGACGTGCTCGACGTTCCGCGCGATCAGTTCCTCGCGGCCCTGAACAAGACGGAGATGCTGTCGTGGGACGTCTGGGGCGCCCAACCCGGCCCCGACCAGCAACTCGACGCCGACCGACTCGCCTTCTTCGACCCAGCTCGCGCTGTTGATCCGTGAGCCTGACGCGTCGTTCGACCAGTTGCGCCAGACCTACCGCGACGACGACCGCGTGCGTGTCCCTCACCAGGTCCACAACGCCTTGCTCGACCCGTCAGAACCATTCTGAACTGCGCGTCCGGGTTCTCACGCCGGACCGGCCTCCCGCGCGGCCTGCTCCACGCGATCGCGATAGCGCGCCCACCAAGCCCCGTCACCGCTCGGCATGACGTCGATGCCGTCGAGGAACCCGACCGACCCGTCGACGAGTTCGCGGACGATGTCCGCGTGGCCGGCGTGCCGATGAGTTTCGGCGATCGTGTGCACCAGGATCCGGTTCAGCGTCACCTCGCTGAACTCCGGCGGCCACCACGGCACGTGGCCGACGGCGTCCAGCGGCAGGGCATCGATGACGGCGTCGGAGTGCGCCGCGATTCGTCGGTACAGCCCGACGATGTGGTCGCGCGACTCGTCGGCGGTGGCCCACATGTCGGCGTTCGGTTCCGCCTCGTCGTTCACCCAGGGCAGCGACTCCTCGAAGGGCCGGCCGAACGCGGCGCCGAAGTGGCCCCACTCGACGGTCGCGAGGTGCTTGACCAGACCGAGGAGGTTCGTGCCGGTGGGCACCATCGGTCGACGGACGTCGTACTCGCTGAGTCCCTCCGACTTCCAGAGAACGGCCCTCCGGGCGTCGCGCAGATAGTCGTGCAGGTCTTCCTTCGGATCCCTCCGGGTCATGTTCAACAGGGTGGCAGCTCCAGCCATACGCCCGCACCGGACTGGTCGGACAGCTGCGGCTCGAACTAGACGCCGAGCTCTCGGGCTGCGACGGCGAATACGTCGGCGCTTGCGGGAATCGGCATGAAGTGGTCTTCCCCTTCGACCGGATGCCAGACGGCTCCCGGCATACGTTGCGAAACCTCCTGATTGATACGGTAGGGCACCAGATGGTCTTCCATTCCTTGCCACATGTGGACAGAGCGCTCGATCTTCGTCACATCAAAAGGCCATCTGCGGTAGATGAGCTCGGCATCCTGCACCAGTGCCGTGGAACCCTGCGCGAAGCACTCGGCGGACGAGTCCGCGAAGGCCTCGGCAATGGTCGGATCCTCCAACAACTTCGCATCGCGCTCGTTGACCATCTTGATCAGCGTCTTGATGTACGACTTGCGGAAATGAACAGCATCCAGCTCGAGGAGTTCGTACATGAGGTGGAAAGCCATCCTGTGGTGGAGCGCGAGCTGCCCACCCAGTGCGTCGACCTTGTCCAGGTACTGCGCTGCCGAGTTGTCGCCGAATGCCCCATACGCCGCACCGGCGATGTAGGAGACGTGGCGCAGCCGGCTCGGGTCGATGTAGGCGGCGGCGGCCAGCGCCCAAGGCCCACCCTCCGACCAGCCGGACACGCCGAACTGCTGATACCCGAGAGCATCGGCCACGGTCATGAGGTCGTCGGCCCAGCCCTTGTACGTGCGGTCCTTCTGCGGGCTGGATCGACCGTTCCCCGGTCGATCGACGCTCACCAGGCGCAAACCGTGACTGATCGCGCCACTCGCCAACAACGTCCCCTCGAGTCGACTGCTCGGCCCACCGTGGTTGTGGATGACGAGAGGCGAACCGGGTTGCCCGAACTCCAGATACGCGAGATCGCGGCCATCCGGAGTTCTCACCTTCTTCGTCTCTCCCGCTGGCAACACGGCGTAGGCCATCGTCATACTCCGATACGTTTCGGCGCGATATGGCGCGTGATAGTCGGGCGACTTTATCGCGCCAGGGAGCGCAGGGCGACTTTTTCGTGCCCGCCGGCCGGACCACCGTCGCCCGTGTGCCCTGCAGAATGGGCGCCATGGACACCCTCGTCCGCGGTGTGCGGATCGCCTACGACGACGAGGGAACGGGGCCCGTCGTCGTCCGCCTCCACGGCCTCACCGGCAGCCGCGCCGGCGACGACGCCACCGGGGCCTTCGATGCCGAGCGCCTCGTCCGGGCCGGGCGGCGGGTGGTCCGCTTCGACGCACGCGGGCACGGGCGGTCCGGCGGGGAGAAGGTCGAGAGCGACTATGCCTGGCCGAACCTCGCTCTCGACCTGCTCGCGCTTCTCGACGAGCTGGGGGTCGAGGAGCCGGTCAGCGGCGTCGGCGCGTCGATGGGGACGGCCACGCTCCTGCACGGGGTGACGCTCGCCCCCGACCGCTTCGACCGGCTCGTGCTCACCTGCCCGCCGACGGCGTGGGCGAGCCGCGCCGCGCAGGCCGGCGTCTACCGGGCCGGGGCGCTGTTCGTCGAGCGCAACGGCAAGGAGGCGTTCCTGCGCGGGATGCGGGTGCAGCCCCGGCCGCCGGTCCTCGCCGAGACGCCGGAAGGTCCGGTCGACATCGACGAGGCGCTGCTCCCCACGGTCATGCGCGGAGCCGCGTCGTCGGACCTCCCGCCACCCGAGGCGATCAGCGAGATTCGCAAGCCGACGCTGATCCTGTCGTGGGACGGCGACCCGGGGCACCCCGTCGCCACCGCCGAGCGGCTGCACGAGCTGATTCCCGGCTCCACGCTGCACGTCGCCCGGACGCCGCACGAGCTCCGGACCTGGAGCGACCGCACCGTCGGCTTCCTGCGCTGAGATCGCTACCGTCGGCGGCGATGGACAACGACGATCTCTTCCGACGTACCGCGGCCAACCGCCGCCGCTCCGCCGACCTGCTCGCCGGCCTCACCCCGGAGCAGTGGAGCACACCGACCCTGTGCGCCGCGTGGACGGTGCGCGAGCTCGCAGGCCACCTGATCATGCCGATGGAGGCGAGCATCCCCGGATTCCTCCTGACGCTGGTGCGGGCCCGCGGGTCGGCGGACCGGGCCGTCGACATGACCAGCCGGAACCTGGCCCGGCGGGGACCGGACGCGATGGTGACGACCCTGCGGGAGAAGGCGGACTCCCGGGTCGTCCACCCGGCGTCGGCGCGATGGGACCGATGGCCGACAGCTGCATCCACCTGCGCGACGCGGCCGCCCGCTCGGGCTCGACGTGACGCCCCCGCCCGACGACTGGCGGATGGTGCTCGACTTCCTTGTCTCCCCCACCGCCCGCCGCGGGTTCGTCCCCAAGGGGCGGCTGGACGGGCTCCGCTTCCACGCGACCGACCTCGACTGGCGGTCGGGCGACGGAGCCGAGGTGACCGGCCCGGGCGAGGCGCTGGCGCTCGCGATGACCGGCCGGCCCGTGGCGTTGGCCGACCTCGAGGGCGACGGCGTGCCCTTTCTGCGACACCGGCTGGCCGCCTGACAGCCCTCGTGCGGCACGCTGTCGCCGTGACCGGACTCGTCGCCGCGATCGCCCTGCCGGACGGCACGCCAGTACGTGGCCGCGGGCGACGCGGGCCGCTGCCGCCGGGGCCGCTGCCGGAGTTCGGGCTCTACCTCGGCAAGCCCGGCCGCTGGCAGCCCGAGTGGCCCGCCGAGTGGCTGGACTGGCCGGACTTCCGCCTCCCCCGCGACCCGGAGCAGGCCGCTGCCAGCATCGTCGGCGCCTACGAGCAGGCGCGCGCAGGGCGACGTGTCGAGGTCGCCTGCGGTGGTGGCGTCGGACGCACCGGCACCGTCATCGCCTGCATGGCCGTACTCGCCGGCCATCCGGCCGACGACGCCGTGGCGTGGACGCGCCGGAGCTACCGGCGCCGCGCGGTGGAGACGCCCGGCCAGCGCCGGTGGGTCCGCTGGTTCGCCACGCACACGTCGTGAGGGAGCGATCTTCATCCCATCGTTGCCCGCGGCGGGCGGTCGCACACTGCACAATCCCCGCGTGACGATCGTGACCCGAGCCGGCCTGCTCCTCGCCGCCACCGTCCTCGCGGCCGCCTGCGCGCCCGCCGACGCGCCGAGCACGACCGGGCCGTCCGCGGCGCCGTCGTCCGCGGCCGGCGCGGCATGCCCGAAGGGCGGCCTGTCGACCCTCGTCCCGGACACGCTCACGGTCGGCACGGACCAGCCCGTCTATCAGCCCTGGTACGTCGACGACGCGCCGGAGAACGGACAGGGCTTCGAGAGCGCGGTCGCCTACGCCGTCGCCGACCAGCTCGGCTACCCGAAGGACAAGGTCGCCTGGACCCGCGTGCCGTTCAACGCGGCGATCTCGCCCGGCCCGAAGTCCTTCGACCTCAACCTCACCGAGTTCTCGATCACCGACGAGCGCAAGCAGGCCGTCGACTTCTCGGCGCCCTACTACGACGTGAAGCAGGCCGTCGTCGCGCTCTCGGACAATGCGTTCGCGGGCACCACCACCGTCGCCGGGCTCGCGGGCGCGCGGCTGGGTGCCCAGGTCGGTACCACGAGCTACGACGCCATCAACGACGTGATCAAGCCGAACTCACCTGCGGCGGTGTTCAACACCAACGACGACGCGAAGCTGGCGCTCTCCAACCGTCAGGTGGACGCGATCGTCGTCGACCTGCCGACCGCGTTCTTCATCACCTCCGCGGAGCTGCAGAACGCGAAGATCGTCGGGCAGCTGCCCGCGGGCACCGGGACGCCGGAGCAGTTCGGCGCGGTGCTGGACAAGGGCAGCCCGCTGACGTCGTGCGTGTCGGAGGCGGTGGAGGCGCTGCGGTCGGCGGGGACGCTGGCGGCGCTGGAGCAGCAGTGGCTGACGTCGGCGGGCAGCGCCCCCGAGCTGACGTGATCCCGGAGCTCAGTCCGCTCGCGCAGGAGCGACTGGCCTACCGCCGCTCGCGCGCCCGGCGGTCGACCCTCGTCGCGCTCGTCTCCACCGTCGTGTTCGCAGCGGCCGTGGTCGTCGGTGTGACGAGCACTCCGGGCTGGCCGCGGGTCCAGGTGACGTTCCTCAACCCCGCGATCGCCTGGTCGTCGCTCCCTCTGATCCTCGAAGGGCTGTGGCTCAACGTCCGGGTGCTGGTCGTCACCGAGATCGGCGTGCTGGCGCTGGGGTTGCTGATCGCGGTGCTGCGCACCCTGCGCGGCCCGGTGTTCTTCCCGCTGCGCGCGCTCGCGACCGGCTACGTCGACCTCTTCCGCGGCGTGCCCCTCCTGATCGCGCTCTACCTGATCGGCTTCGGGGTGCCCGCGCTGCGGCTGCAGGGCGTCCCGACCAGCACCGCCGTGCTCGGCACGATCACGCTGATCCTCATCTACTCCGCCTACGTCGCCGAGGTCTTCCGCGCCGGGATCGAGTCGATCCATCCCTCGCAGCGCGCGGCAGCCCGCTCGCTCGGACTCAACCATCGCCAGTCGATGCGGCTGGTGATCCTCCCCCAGGCCGTCCGCCGGGTGCTGCCGCCGCTGCTCAACGACTTCGTCGCGCTGCAGAAGGACGTCGGGTTGATCTCCGTGCTCGGCGCGGTCGACGCGATCCGGGCCGCGCAGATCGTGTCGGCCCGGACGTTCAACTTCACTCCGTACGTGGTCGCGGCGGTGCTGTTCATCCTGCTCGCGGTGCCGACCGGGCGGATCGCCGACGCCGTGGCCGCCCGCGCGGCTCGTCGGCAGGGGCTCGTATGACCGCCGTGCTCGAGGTGAGGGGGCTCGTCAAGAACTACGGCGCGACGCCCGTGCTGCGCGGCGTCGACCTAGCCGTCGAGGAGCACCGGGTCGTCGCGCTCATCGGCTCGTCGGGGTCGGGGAAGTCGACGCTGCTGCGCTGTGTCGACCTCCTGGAGGAGATCGACGACGGGCAGGTGTTCCTCGACGGCGTCGACGTCTCGGATCCGCGCGCGGACGTGGCCGCGGCACAGCGCCGGATGGGGATCGTCTTCCAGGCGTTCAACCTCTTCCCGCACATGACCGTGCTGCAGAACGTCACGCTCGCCCCGCGCGTGGTGCACGGTGTCGCCGCCGCCGAGGCCGACGAGCGGGCCCGCGAGCTGCTCCGCCGGGTCGGGCTGGAGGCGTTCGCCGAGGCGCACCCGGACCGGCTCTCCGGCGGGCAGCAGCAGCGGGTGGCGATCGCCCGGGCGCTGGCGGTGCGGCCACGGCTGCTGCTGCTCGACGAGATCACCTCGGCCCTCGACCCGGAGCTGGTGGGCGAGGTGCTCGCGATCGTCCGCGAGCTGGCCGCGGGCGGCATGACGATCCTCATGGCCACTCACGAGATGGGCTTCGCCAAGCAGGTGGCCGACACGGTCTGCTTCCTCGACGGCGGCCGGGTTCTGGAGTCCGGCCCGCCCGCACGGGTACTCGGCGACCCCGTCCACGAGCGCACCCGGCGGTTCCTCACCCACCTCGTGGAGGCGGGCCGGTTGACCTGAGAGCGATCACTGCTGAACCCGGGGTTGACGGGGCGATTCGTGCTCTATCGTCCGTCCCGAGCGACGGAGGAGTACGCCGATGACCGAGCCGACCGAGACGGCCTCGCCGTGGTACCGGTCCATGCGGGCGCGGCGCCCGGACGAGCACCACCGCGCCTCGACACCGCTGGAACTGCTGTTCGACCTGTGTTTCGTGGTGGCCGTCGCGCAGGCCGCGGTGGAGCTGCATCACGCGATCGCGGAGAACCACCTGGGCACCGGCCTCATCGGCTATCTGACCGTGTTCTTCGCGATCTGGTGGGCGTGGATGAACTTCACCTGGTTCGCCACGGCCTTCGACACCGACGACGTCCCCTACCGCCTCACGACGCTGGTGCAGATCGCCGGCGGGCTCGTGCTGGCGGCCGGCGTGTCGTCCGCCTTCGAGCGCGGCGACTTCACGGTCATCACCTTCGGCTACGTGATCATGCGGCTGGCGATGGTGGCCCAGTGGTTGCGCGCGGCCCGCAGCGACCCGGAGCACCGGGCGACCGCACTCGCGTACGCCGTGGGGATCACCGTGGTCCAGCTCGGCTGGCTGCTGCGCCTGCTGCTGCCCGAGGGCCTGCTGCTTCCGGCGTTCCTCGTGCTGGTCGTCGCCGAGCTCGCGGTGCCCGCTCTCGCCGAACGCCGGGGACAGCCCGTCTGGCACCCGGAGCACATCGCGGAGCGCTACGGGCTCTTCACGCTGATCGTGCTCGGCGAGTCGGTGCTGTCGGCGACCATCGCCCTGGAAGCCGCGTTCACCGAGACCGACCACCCGATCGGGCTGATCGCCCTCGGCGTCGCCGGGCTGGTGATCCTCTTCTCGATGTGGTGGATCTATTTCGAACAGCCCGCGCACGAACGGCTCACGACGCTCAAGGCCGCGCTGCGCTGGGGCTACGGGCACTACTTCGTGTTCGCCTCCGCGGCGGCGACGGGCGCCGGGCTGGCGGTCGCGGTCGACTACGACCTGCACATCGCCCACGTCGGCGGGCTGCCCGCAGCGCTGGCCACCACGGTCCCGGTGGCGGTGTTCGTGCTGGTGGTGTGGCTGCTGCACCTCGACCACGAGCGGATGCGGCGGGTCTCGGCGGCCTTCCCGACGGCTGCGGCGCTCGTCGTCGCGACGTCGTTCACCCCGGCGCCGATCCACCTCACAGCGCTGGTCATGGCTGTGCTCACCGCGTTGCTGGTGGCGGCCCGCCGACCCGCGTCGAGTGTCATCGGCTGAGCACGAAAAGGTCACGATCAGTGACATAGCGCTCTCCTGTGCATTGAACGCTCCCGCTTCGGGCATCCACCGTTCATACGGGCCGTGCACAGGAAGGCCCCACAACAGACGGAGGAACAATGACCGTCACGGGCATCATCACGGCGATCATCATCGGTGCGATCATCGGCGCGCTGGGCCGACTGGTCGTTCCGGGACGCCAGCCGATTCCGATCTGGCTGACGATCATCGTGGGTATCGTGGCCGCGTTCATCGGCACCTGGCTCGCGGGTGCACTGGGTATCTCGACGAACACGTCGGGCGTCGACTGGCTCGAGCTGCTCGTGCAGGTCGTCGTCGCCGCCATCGGCGTGGTGATCGCGGCCAACCTCTACGCGCGGCGTGGCGTTCGCGGTCGTCGCACTCTCTGACGGCTCTCGCGTACCCGAGGCCGGGCACCCCATAGGGTGCCCGGCCTCGTCGTTTGTCCGCACAGCGTTCACACAGCGACGGCACAGGGTCGCCGTAGCGGCGGAGCTCATCGTGATGGGGAACCCCGACCTCGGGAGAACCCGTGGCAACCCCGACCCTGTCCCGCCGACCGGCCCCCGGCCGTCACCGGCCACCCGCACCGCCGCCCCCGCTCCGCCCGCAGGCGCGCTGGGAGCGCCCTGCGCTGCTCGCGCTGCTGGCCGGTACGGCGGTGCTCTACCTGTGGAACCTGTCGGCGTCGGGCTACGCCAACGACTTCTACGCGGCGGCCGTGCAGGCCGGCACGCAGTCGTGGAAGGCGTGGCTGTTCGGCTCTCTCGACTCCGGCAACGCGATCACGGTCGACAAACCTCCAGCGTCGCTCTGGGTGATGGTGCTCAGCGCGCGCATCTTCGGCTTCACCTCCTGGAGCCTCCTGGTTCCGCAGGCGCTGATGGGTGTCGCGTCCGTCGCGCTGCTGCGCGCGGCCGTCCGCCGGTGGGCCGGACCCGGGGCGGGCCTGCTGGCCGGCGTGGCGCTGGCCGTGACCCCGGCCGCCGTGCTGAGACGGTGGGCGGTCAGACGGTCTACGACCTGCAGGGCTGATCGCGACCGACGGGCCGGGGCGGACGTAGCGAAAGCGGCTTTGGGTGCACTGAACGCACCGGAAGCCGCTTTCGCTGCATCTCAGGGGGCTGAACGGTCTGGACACACCCTCCGGTCGGCGGTCCAATGTCCTGCTGGCCGGAACGCGGCCGCGGCCGCGTCACTCCGAGCCGGACACCGTCCCCGGAGGAGGCGCCATGTCCCGGATGACGATCGACTGCCGCTCCGTACCCAGTGAGTCGGGCTGCAGCCTGAGCATTGCCGGCGAGGAGGACGAGGTGATGCGCGCCGCCACCGCCCACGCCGTCGATGTCCACGGCCACACGGACGGCGAGGAGCTGCGCGCGGCCCTGCGCGCGTCGCTCGTCCCGGAGGTCGCGGCCGTCACGCTCGGGGAGGGCGCGTTCGTGCAGGTGATCGAGTTCAGCACGACCCGCCTCGCCGAGTTCCAGGAGATCGAGGACCGCTGGCGGGACGAGATCGGCGCCGATCGGACCGCGCGCTGGGCGCTCACCGGCGCGGACCGCAACGCACCGGACCGGTACCTCCAGGTCGTGGGTTTCCCGGACTACGAGGCGGCGATGGCCAACTCGAAGCACCCCGTGACAGGGCGCTTCGCGGAGCAGCTCATGGCCCTGTGTGACGGCGAGGCCGTGTTCCACGACCTGGACGTGCGCCGGGTGCAGGCGTTCTGAGGCGCCGGCGCCGCTGTAGCGAAAGCGGCTTTCGGTGCGTTCAGTGCACCCAAAGCCGCTTTCGCTACATCCCGGCGGGGTTCAGCGGGGCCAGAGGATGGCCTGGGTGCAGCGGAAGAGCGCCAGTGTCTTGCCGGTCTCCTCGGCCGTCACCGTCGCGTCCCACACCTGCGTCGTCCGGCCCCCGTGCACGAGCCGGGCCCGGCACGCGATCGCGCCGTCGCGCACCGTGCCGAGGAAGTTCGACTTGAGCTCGATCGTCGTGAACCCCGTCGCCCCCTCGGGCAGCACCAGCCGGCAGCCGTAGCCGCAGGCCGTGTCGGCCAGCCCGATCACGCTGGCGGCGTGCAGGTATCCGTTGGGAGCCAGCAGGTCGGGACGGACCGCAAGGCGTGCCGACACGCCGTCGTCGTGGACCTCGACGACGGTGAAGCCGATCAGCCCCGGGAAGTGGCCGTCGCTCAGCGCGTTGAGCTGCTCCGCCGTCCCCGTCTCGCCGCCGTCCCGCATGATCGGCAGCGTAGCCGCCGTCACTTGGCGACGAACGCTCCTTCACGCAGCACGGGCACGGACCGACTGCGATCCAGCTCGGCCGCGATCTCCACGTCGACGGGGTAGCCGGCGTCCATCAGCTCGCGTCCGCTCGCGCAGGCCCGCAGCGCCGCGCCGACGTCGGGCTCGACGCTGCGGAAGGCGGCCGCAGCCGCCGCGGCCTCCGGGGTGACGTCGCGCCATCCGCCCTGCATCAGCAGGTCGACGAGGGCGCCGCCGCCCCACAGGTCCTCGACCGCGGGGCGCAGTGATCCGTCGGGCCAGCGCTCGCCCGAGCACACGACGGCCACGCGCAGGTCGCTCCGCTCGAGCAGCCACGCCGCCACCGCACGTCGGTTGCGCAGACTCACCGCGACGACGGCCGGCACCTCCCCGGCGAGCTCGGCGCTGATCGTCGAGCCGTTCGGCGAGGGCAGCACCAGCCGGTGCAGGTCGCGTGCCTCCCGCACACTGCCCGGCGAGAGGCTCACCTCCCCGGGCCGCGCACGCGACCGGCCGACGGCAAGCGTGGCGCCGTGCGCCGCGGCGATGGCCCGGGCCCCGTCGTCGCCCCACCGGTAGGGCAGCACGCTCACCCCCCGATCCGCCGCGACCGTCGCCGTGGTGGTGAAGCTCAGGACGTCGACGACCACCGCGACGTCGCAGCCCCGGCCGATGGCGGCAGCGCCGGTGGGACCCCATTCCAACCGCAGTGCGGACCCGGCCTGACGGTGCGCGTCGAGCACGGGCGCGACGCTACCTGCCTGCGCGGTACCGTCGGTCCCTTGCCGACCCTCCCGCCCGCCGACGTCGTCGCCGCGCTCCGCGCTGCGGGCTGTGTCTTCGCCGAGGACGAGGCGCGCCTGCTCGTCGAGGCCGCCAGCTCCCCCACCGAACTGACCTCCCTCGCCGCACGTCGCGTCGCCGGTGAGCCGTTGGAGCACCTGCTGGGCTGGGCGGAGTTCTGCGGCCTGCGCGTCGCCGTCGGGCCCGGCGTCTTCGTCCCGCGCCGGCGCACCGAACTCCTCGTCCGGCTCGCCGCCCCGCTCCTGCGGCCGGGCGACGTCGTGGTCGAGCTGTGCTGCGGTGCCGCTGCGATCGCCACGGCCCTCGCCGCGACAGTGCCCGGGCTCGCGCTCCACGCGGTCGACATCGAGCCCGCGGCGGTGGCGTGCGCGCGGCGCAATCTCGTGGCGGGGCAGGTGTACCAGGGCGATCTCGACGCGCCGCTCCCCTCGTCGCTGCAGGGGAACGTCGCCGTAGTGGTCGCGAACGCGCCGTACGTGCCGACCGACGCCATCGCACTCATGCCGCCCGAGGCCCGCGACCACGAACCGTCGGTGGCCCTCGACGGCGGCCCGGACGGGCTCGACGTCCAGCGCCGTGTCGTCACCGCCTCGCTGCGCTGGTTGGCCCCGGGCGGGAGCCTGCTGATCGAGACCAGCGAGCGGCAGGCCCCGCTGACCGCAACCGCGATGGCCGACGCCGGCCTGGTGCCGCGGATGGAGCGGTCCGAAGAGCTGGACGCGACGGCCGTCGTCGGCACCCGGACATGATCGACGACCCGTCCCGCAGCACCGTCGTCGCCTGGTACGACACGCTGCCCGACGACCTCGCCCTGCTGGTCGAGCAGGTGCAGGCGAGTGCAGGCCGGCTCCTCGGCGGGGCGTTCACGGCGCGAGACCCGGCACAGGTGCACGCCACGATGATCGGGCTCGAACGTGCGCCCGCCCCGTTCGACCTGTCGCCGCTGGCGGCGCACCTGCGCGCGGCGCTGTCGCGCCATGGACGATCCGGTTCGGCGGCTTCCCGCCGGGCGATCGGCGACTGCTGAGCCGCGGGTTGTCGCTGCACGACCGGACGTTCGGCGTGTACGGCGACAAGGTGGTGCTCGTCGGCTGGCCCGTCGACGGGGGTGCACCGCGGCGAACCCTCGCCGACGCCCGGCTGAGCTGCGCAGACCTCGGCGTCACCCATCGCTACGGCGACGATCCCGACGTCTACCTCGTCGTCGGCGAGGCGGCGGGCGTTCTCACCGAGCACGTGGCGGCCGTCCGACACGATCTGGCTCGCGGTGGCGTCGACGTGACCCTGTCGTTCGACGACCTCTCACTCGTGACGTACGACGACCCCGCCCTGCCGCGGGCGTCGACGACGTGGCGTCCGCTCTGACGGCTCACCGTCGCGCCGCGGCCAGTTGCTCGGCCGTCTCCAGGAACGGGCGGGCAAGGTCGCTCATCCCGAGCTCCAGAATGTGCAGCCCGCTCGAGACCCGCTCGAGGAAGCCCCACTCGTCGATCGCGGTGCCATCGATCCCCGTGCGGGCCGCCAGCAACCGGCAGTAGCGCCCAGCCAGTTCGGATGCGTCGCCCGCCAGCAACTCCGGGCACCAGTCGCGGAGAACCACACCCAGGTCGTAGGCGGGGTCTGCGACGAAACCGTCCGGATCAACGAACACGTACGTGCCGTCCGGCCGTCGAAGTGCGTTCCCCGGATGCGGATCGCCGTGGACGACGACCAGGCGACCGCTCGCGTCAGCGCGGCGTCGTGCGTACTCCAGCGCCAGCTCGACGACCCGCGCGGAGCACGGGCGGTCCAACTCGTCCCACAGCCGGCCGACCAGATCGGCCAGCGCCTCGGCCTTGGCCTCGGGAGCGGCGTCCGGTGCCGGAACCTGCCAGGCGTCCCGCAGCGCAGCGCACAGGATCTCGATCTGCCGCTCGGGAGCGAGCCCCGATCGTTCCAGCGCAGGGCCGAGCGCCTCCAGCAGCACGGCGCGGTGCTCCGGTTCCGCGGCAAGCAGGCGGGCGTAGCCACGGCCGCCGGCCGCCTGGAGCAGGGCCACCTCACGCTCGCAGGCCTCGTCGGACATCGCGATCTTGAGGACGGCCGGTGTCCCGTCGCTACGCCGGACCCGGGCGACCCACGCGCTCGTTCCGCCGCTCAACTCCTCCTCGACGGTGACCGCCCAGCGCCGCTGCAGGGCGACCACGACGTCGGGGATGGCGGTGAGCCAGGCGTGACCATCCGCGCCGAGAAGCGCGGCCCGTCGCTCGAGCCACGGCGGCACGGCGTCGGTCCCCATGGCACCGGGACGCTAGCGCCCGGCCAACGCACCGCCGACCGACTTTCCGCACCGCCGGTTCTTGCGCGTGTGGATCAGGAGCGCACGAACCGCCACGCCGTGGGAAGCAGCAGGCTCGCGAGCAGGATCTTGACGACGTCGCCGATGAGGAAGGGCACGACGCCGAGCACCAGGGCGCGTCCGAGGCCCACGTCCACACTCGCCATCAACCACGGCACGCCGATCGCGTAGATGCACAGGTTGCCGACGACCATGAGCCCCACCGTCCGCGCGACGGTCCGGTCCGCACCGCGCCGGGCCAGGTCGCCCACGACCACGGCCGCGAGGACGAAGCCCAGCACGTAGCCGAGCGACGGAATCGCCCAGCCGGACTGGTGCCCGGCGAACCACGGCAGACCGGCGATGCCGGCGACCGCGTAGAGCAGCATGCCCAACGCACCCCGGGCCGGGCCGAGGGCCGCCACCGACAGGAGCACGGCGAACGTCTGCCCGCTCAGCGGTACGGGCGTGAACGGCAGCGGGATCGCGATCTGCGCCGCCAGCCCGACGAAGGCCGCCGAGCCGGCGACGAGCACGACGTCACGGACGGCGCCGCCGGGCACGACGTCGGCCAGGACGCGGCGGGAAGGGGTGAGAGCGACGCTCGACATGACACTCCGATCACAACGCTGGGGTCTGCGGCGACGCTAGATGCGGACCGCAGTCATCTCCAGCGAGTGCAGCGTGCATCTCACTTCCGCGAGCGGCGCTCGCCGCTGCGCGACAGCGCTACGGTGGCCCTGATCCTCATCCCCCGCGACGATGGCCACGGTGATCATGTCTGATCGCGACCCGGACGCCGCCCCGCCCGTGGAACCCGACATGGCGGCCGCGGTCGTCGACGTCTTCGTCTACGTGGTCTTGCTGAACCTCTTCGTGGAGTACGTCCCGCAGATACTTACCGAAACCTTCACGATCTCCCTGCTCACGGCCGTCCTGCTGAAGGGCGTTCTCGAGGTCGTCCTCGTGGCCAAGAACCGGGTGAAGGCACGGTTTCGGCAGGCGTCGTCACCGGCGGGCAAGGTGATGGCCGCCTTCATGCTCTGGGCGGTGCTGTTCGGCAGCAAGTTCCTCGTGCTCGAGGCCGTCGCCCTGGTCTTCGGCGCCCGGGTCAGCCTCGGCGGCTTCTTCTCCGTCACCTTCCTGATCGTCGTTCTGATGCTGTCCCGAGCGGCGGTCCGGCGTCTGCTCCGACGCCCCCACCAGCGGGCCGTGAGCCCGGCCTGAAAACAGCCTCCCCGCGACGCCCACCGATGCCAGGATCTGCCCATGGACGCGACGGCGCGGAAGGTCATCGACGATCTGGTGTCGGCCGCGGAACAGCACGACGCCGGTCAGGAGAACCGCCTCGACCGGTGGCGCGTGTTGGAGCCCGACGCGGGCCGGCTCCTGTGGTTCCTGGTCCAGGCCACCCAGGCCCGGTCGATCGTCGAGGTGGGCACGTCGCGGGGCGTGTCGACGCTCTGGCTCGCCGACGCCGCGGCGGCCACCGGCGGCCACGTCCTGTCCCTGGACACCGACGCCGCGGCCCAGGACGACGCGCGGCGCAGTCTGGTCGCGGCGGGTCTCGCCGACCGCGTGACCTTTCGCGTCGCGGACGGGGGTGCCACTCTCGCCGACCTCGCCGACGGAGCGGTCGACCTGCTGTTCCTCGATGCCGAGCGCACCGAGTACCCGTCGTGGTGGCCGCACCCGGCCCGCGTCCTGCGCCCCGGCGGCGTGCTCGTCGCCGACAACGCCCTGTCGCATCCGGAGGAGATCGAAGCCCTCCGCGACCTCGTCGAGCATGATCCGCGGTTGACCACGACGACCGTCGGCGTGGGCAAGGGCGAGTTGCTGGCCCTGCGGCGCTGACGCCCAGGCTCGACCGATCGACGTCGGTCGACGAGTAGCGGCCTTTCTCCCATCTCGATACGGCGCTAACATCGCTCCGTGGCGATGGATCGTTGCGGCGATGTCGGCCCCGCGGTCGCCCTGTTCCGGTCGTTGGCGGACCCGGCCCGGTTGGCGCTGGTCCAGCGGCTGACCGAAGGCGAGGCGCGCGTGGTGGACCTGACCCGCGCGCTGGGGCTGGCCCAGTCGACGGTGTCGAAACACCTGGCGTGCCTGCGAGGTTGCGGGCTGGTCGACTACCGGGTGCAGGGGCGGCAGTCGTTCTACTCGTTGGCCCGTCCGGAGTTGATCGACCTGCTGCGCAGCGCGGAACTCGTGCTCGCCGAGACCGGAGCGGCGGTGGCACTGTGCCCGATCTACGGCGAGCCGGCGGACGTAGCGGAGTCGGCGTCGTGACCGCGGGTGGTGAGGTCGATCGCCGGGTGGTGTTGCGGCGGCGGATCCGGCTCCTGGTCACGGCCACCATCACCTACAACGTGATCGAGGCGGTCGTGGCGATCGCCGCGGGGACGGTCGCCGGGTCCGTGGCGCTGATCGGGTTCGGGTTGGACTCGGTGATCGAGGTGACTTCAGCCGCCGCGATCGCGTGGCAGTTCGCCGCCGCAGATCCGGAGCGCCGGGAGCGGACCGCGCTGCGGATCGTGGCCGGCTCGTTCTTCGCGCTGGCCGCCTTCGTGACCGTCGAGGCGGTCCGCACCGTGACGACCGGCGACGAGCCGGACCGGTCGACGGTCGGGATCGTGCTGGTGGCGGTGAGCGTGGTGGTGATGCCGTTCCTGTCGTGGGCCCAGCGCCGCGCCGGCCGCGAGCTCGGCTCGGCCAGCGCCGTCGCCGACTCCCGGCAGACCCTGCTGTGCACCTACCTGTCCGCCGGCGTGCTGGTCGGACTGGTCCTCAACGCCCTGCTGGGCTGGTGGTGGGCCGACCCGCTGGTCGCCCTCGGCCTCGCGGTGGTCGCCGTGCGGGAGGGGCGCAACGCGCTCCGCGGCGAGGTCTGTTGCACCCCGACCCGCCTCGACGACGCGTGCGGGTGCGCACCCGGGTGTACCGCGCCCTGCTGCGCAGGAGCGTCACGATGACCGGGGAGACGTGGGTGCCGACGGCATGCACGCTGCCGACGGCGGAACAACCGCTGCGCGTCGCCGAGTTCGACGTGCTGTTCGCGACCGCGGTGCGGCCGGCGGAGCGGACTGGTCCGACGACGCTGCTGGTGCACCTGCCTGCAGACGCGGTGTCGACCATCCGGGACCTCGTCGCCCGGGAGACCGCCTGCTGCTCGTTCTTCTCGTTCGACGTGCGCGCGACCCATTCAGGAACCGACGTGCTGGTCCGGGTGCCCGAGCAGCATGTGGCCGTGCTGGACGCGTTGTCGGAGCGGGCGGAGTCCGCCCGGGCTAACACGGCGCCGTGATGTCGCCGACGGGCTCACCGTCGTCGTCGAGGGTCAACGTCTGCGTCGTCACCCGGTTCCCGCACATCCGCCCCTGGGGAACGGCGGAGTCCAGCATGAACACGGCCGCTCCGCCCGAGATCCGGTTGTTCTCGACGACGTTGCCGCCGCGGTCGAACTTCTTGCTGTCGGAACGGATCTTGATGTTCACGCCTGCGCTGTCGGAGATCTCGTTGTTCCGGACGACGTTCGAGTGGCCGCGCAGTTCGATGTTGCTGCCGTCGAACTCCGCGAATTCGGTGTTGTCCGAACAGACGTTGTCCTCGAGGACGTTGTCGTGCGCGTTCTCCTTGACGTTGAAGCATTCGGAGCCGAACGTGCGGATGGTGTTGCGGGCGACGAGGTTCCGCGAGCTGCCGTCGTTGGCGTGCATCGGCTGACTGTCGGAGTTGGGGCTGGTGCCGATGTAGACGCCTTCGCCGTTGTGGTACTTCGCCCGCTCGTCGTCGTCACCCTTGCCGAACATGCCGCAGTACTGGATGACCGAGTCCGTGATCGCGTTGTCGTGCGCGTTGTTCCGGAGCCGGACGCACTCCCCGCCGGCCCCGTTGAGGAACATGTTGTGGATCGTGATGCCGGTGAGGTCGCGGGTGTCGTCCGCCGCGCCGATGTAGATCAGCCGACCGTCCGCGACCTGGGGCTGCACCCGGTTCTTGAACGCGGTCACCGCGGCGAGATCGGTCGGGTAGGCCGTGCCGGCCAGTTTCTCCTGGCCGTCGATGGTGAACCCGGCGAAGGTGTAGTAGCTGTGGTTCACGCTGACGACGCGGCCCGTGCCGAACACCACCGCCCGGTAGCGCCCGGCGCGGTCCTTCCCGGACTCGGGCCCCTTGATCGTGATCGGTGCACCGGGCGCTCCGTCGCGGACGGTGGCCAGCGTCTCCCGGTACACGCCGGGAGCGAGGTTGATCACCGTTCCCGGGGTGGCCTTGTCGAGCGCCGCCTGGATCGTGGCCAGCGGTGCGGCCGCCGTGCCGTCGTCCGTGTCGGAACCGCGGGGATCAACGTACAGCGCAGCGGTCGCCACCGGCGGCGACGACGGCGATGACGGCGCCGGAGCCGCGGTCGGTGCAGCGCCCGGCACCTCGGCCGGGCGGGGGATCGCCTGGACGGCGAGGACGGCGAGGACCCCCACGCCGAGGACGACGAACGCCAGTCCGAGGTACCGCCAGGGCGATGTCGGCCGAGTCAACGGTGCAGGTCCTCCTCCGGGCGGCGGAGGCCGAGCGTAGAGCCCGGGAGGCACGAGAGGCCGTGGCCGACGGCCCTGAGCACTCGATCGTGGGGTGCAGGCTCAGCTCAGTGCGCCATCGCGGGAGCCGACCCCGCCGTGGGCTTTCCACCGCGCATGAACAGCGCGAGAACGGCTCCGGCGAGGCAGAGGAGGCCGATCACGACGAACGCCTGGCTGTAGGCGTCGGCCTGCGCGATGCCGGAGGTGCGCTGGTAGAAGACCAGCATCTCCGCCTGGTTCTGGCTCATTGCGGCGACCTGCGGGTCGGACTGGGTCAGCAGCCCGGACCGGTCGGCCAGGCCCTGCGCCCCGGCGACGGTGAGGAAGGCGTTGAGCAGGCCGAGCCCGAACGCCTGACTGACCCGTTGGGCCAGCGTGTTGAACGAGCTCGCCGACTCGGCCGACTCCGGGGGCACCACGCCCAGACCGCTGGACATGATCGGCATCATGGCCAGTCCGACCCCGCCGGCCAGGATGCACATCCCCAGGACCAGCGAGCCGTTGGGGATGTCCACGTTGATCTCCGAGAGCGTCAGCAGGCCGATACCGGCGACCAGCAGCCCGGACACCGCGAGCCAGCGGGCCCCGATCCGGTCGTACAGCAGGCCGGACATCGGCAGGAGCACCGCCAGCACCAGCGCCTGAGGGATCAGCATCAGACCCGTGTTGACCGGGGTCAGCCCGCGGGAGGGGCCCTGCAGGAACTGCGGGATGAAGAAGGCCGACGCGAACATCCCCATCGAGATCACCGAGACCAGCAGCAGCGGCAGCACGAACTGGAAGTGGGTGAACACCCGCAGGTCCAGCAGGGGTCGGTCGACCTCGAGCTCGATGACGACGAACAGGGCGACGCAGAGCGCGGCGACGGTGAACAGGATCATGATCGGGTAGCTCGTCCAGCCCCAGTCCTTGCCTTCCTCCAGAGCCAGCAGCAGCGCGAACAGCCCGGCGGCGATGGTGGCGAAGCCCAGGATGTCCAGCGGGCGGTCGCGGTGGCCCTGGTCCTTCTTGAGCACGATGGCGGCCCCGATGACGCCCAGGATGCCGACCGGGACGTTGATGAAGAAGATGAACCGCCAGTCGGTGTACTCCACCAGCAGGCCGCCTAGCGACGGGCCGATCGCGGGGGCGACGATCACGCCCAGCCCGTAGAGGCCCATCGCGGCACCGAGGCGCTCCGGCGGCACCATCCGGCGCAGCATGATCATGCAGGTGACCGGGATGATCCCGCCCGGGACGGCCTGCAGGATCCGGAAGACGACCAGCGAGCCCAGACCGCCGGCCAGGCCGCACAGGACGGACGCGACGGTGAACCCGGCCAGGCACAGCACGTAGATCCTCTTGGACCCGTAGCGGTAGCCCAGCCACGCGCTGATCGGGACCATGATGCCTTCGGTCAGGCTGTAGGCGGTGCTCACCCACTGGCCGTCCGTCGCGCTGATGCCCAGCTCGAGCTGGATCGTCGGCAGGGCGACGTTGACGATGCTCGTGTCGAGGATCGACATGAACATCCCCACGATGAGCACGCCCAGGGCGGGCAGCCACGACGCCGACCCGGCCGGCTGCTGCTTCGTGACGTCGGGCGTCGGGGGCGCGGCTCGCCGCGGCGGGGCGGGCTTCGGCGGCGCCGGACGGACCGGCACGCCGTTGCCAGCAACGTGTGGGACGGGCCGTGAGACGGTGCCGACCGGACGTACGTCGTCGACGTGCTGGGTCATCGAAGGCGACGCCCTTCCCACTGGAGATCTTTTTGCTACCGGGGAGAACGTCCCCAAGTGGAAAATCGATCCCCACTTCAGTGGAAGCTACGTCACAGCGACACCGCGGTCCACACGCGGCACGGGCGCGGTCAGTGGTGGTAGGCGTGCACGACGGCGTGGCCTCTGCCGCGACCGATCATCCACCGGTTCACCGGCACCGTGACCACGAACGCCACAGCCAGGGCGAACGCCAGCGCCGCCCAGAACTGCCAGCTCGTCAGACCGGCGTCCATGGCTCCTGGAACGCTGAGCATGATCGCGTTGTCGATGATCTCCATCACCGCGATGGACACCGTGTCCGCAGCCAGTGCGATCTTGAGCGCGTCCCCGAACCGGACGCCCGCACGCAGCACGCCGCGCATCGTCAGGGCGTAGCCGAACACGAACGCGAGCACGATCGACAGGACGACCGTCGCAGCGTTGTGCAGCCCGGCGGCGGTGCCGATCACCATGCCCAGCACCTCACCGATCGCACACCCGGTCAGGCAGTGCAGCGTCGCCGATGCGGCGACCGACCAGGGCACCGACGCGTACCCGGTCGGCTCCGTGTGGTGCCCGTGATTCGTCTCTGAAGACATGTCGACCTCCTCGCTTGCAGCATACCCCCGGGGGGTACCAAGAGAAAGGCCTTCGGCGCTGTCCGCGCGTGAGATGCACGTCATGGCGGAGTGTCGAAGATCCAACAGCCGTGGTGTTCACCTCGCGTCGCTTCGCCGGAGAAGCAAGAACCGAGACCAAATAGCGAACGCCGGGCGCTCCGTGATCGGAGGCCCGGCGTTGTGCCTGGTCAGGCTGGCGGTAGCGGTGGGATTTGAACCCACGGAGGCTTGCACTCACACGCTTTCGAGGTCTGCCGATGACCGTTCGGCCACGATCGCTGACGTCTCGGCCTGGGCCGTCACACCTCCAGCCGACATCCGCGGGCTCTCCCGGACCATTCCCGTCGCCAGCTCCCTCGTACTGGCCGTTCAGCTCGTCGCGGCCGGCGTGGCGTGAACGGTGCCCGGCCGAGGGAGCGACACTACAGAGCGCTGTCAAAATAAGCTTGACCTGCGGTAGAGCTGCGAGTCCCCGGTTCGCGCCCGCGCATAGTCCACGAGCTCCGTGCGCCCGGTCGGGCGAAGTTCAGACCCAGCTCTTCACTGGGCGAAGAACCGGCTTCTTCTCGCCTTCAGTACAGGGCAGAGTGCCGCCAGGTATGCCAGAGATCACATGTCTCGAAGGTGAGCTGATGACCAGGGATGCGGCAGTGGATCCCCGCGCGGGGTACGCGGGGTGGGTAGGACCGCTGTGCTGGACGGCGGTGGCGCTGGAGGGTTTCGATCTAGTAGTGCTGGGCGTGGTGCTGCCCTCGCTGCTGCAGGAGCCGACCTGGGGGCTGACGCCGAACACGGCGTCGCTGGTCTCAGTGGTCGGATTGGTCGGCGTGATGATCGGCGCGATGCTCGTCGGCGCGATCAGCGACGTAATCGGCCGCCGCCAGACGGTGGTCTGGACCGTGGTCATCTTCTCGATCTTGACGTTGGCGTGTGCGTTCGCGCCGAACCCGTTCGTGTTCGGGGTGCTGCGGTTCCTCGCGGGGTTGGGGCTGGGCGGGGTGCTGCCCACCGCGATCGCGCTGGTGAACGAGTTTGCCCGGACCGGCCGCGGCGGACAGGCGACCACCACGTTGATGACCGGCTACCACGTCGGCGCGGTGGCCACCGCGCTGCTGGGGATTCTGCTCATCACGCGTTGGGGCTGGGAGTCGATGTTCATCATTGGCGCCTTGCCGGCGCTGGTGCTGGTGCCGCTGCTGTGGAAGTACCTGCCGGAGTCCGAGGCGTTCCTGCGCGCCCGCGCCGGGTTGACCGGCCCGGCGACGGGCGCGGCGAAGCCGAGCAAGAACCCGGTCGGCATCCTGTTCCACCATGGTCTGGCCCGGTCGACGGTGGCGTTCTGGATCACGTCGTTCATGGGTCTGCTGCTGGTGTACGGCCTGAACACGTGGCTGCCGCAGATCATGCGGGCGGCCGGCTACGAGCTGGGTGCGGCGCTGGCGCTGCTGTTGGTGCTCAACGTGGGCGCGGTGATCGGGCTGCTGGCCGCGGGGAAGGTGGCCGACCGGATCGGCAACCGCCGCTCCACCGTGGCGTGGTTTGCCGGGGCGGCGCTGTTCCTGGCGCTGCTGTCGGTCAAGCTGCCGGGGTTCGGCGTGTACCTCTCGGTGCTGCTGGCCGGGATGTTCGTGTTCAGCGCCCAGGTGCTCGTCTACGCCTACATCAGCCACCTCTACCCGGCGTCGGCCCGGGCGACCGCGGTGGGCGCGGCGAGCGGGTTCGGCCGGCTCGGCGCCATCTCCGGCCCGCTGATTGGTGGCTGGTTGCTGACCGCCGGGCTGGCCTACCCGTGGGGCTTCTACATTTTCGCCGTGGTCGCGGCGATCGGCGCGCTGTCGATCATGTTGGTGAACCGGGACCCGGCGCCCGACGAGCCGCTGCCGGTCACCGAGGACGAGGCCGACCACATCGGCGAGCACCACACAAGCCGCCGGGCGGAGCACTGAGCATGCGCACCGTCCGGGACGCGACGTTCGACGTCTTCCGGCGCTACGGGCTGACGACGATCTCGCGAACCCCGGCTCGACGGAGATCTCGTTCCTGACCGACCTGCCCGACGACATCGGGTTCGTGCTGGCCCTGCACGAGGGCTCGGTGGTAGGCGCCGCCACCGAGTATGCGACGGCACGGGAGCGGCCCGCCCTGGTGAACCTGCACACCACCGCCGGGCGGTCGTCCCGGAGACCACGTTCGAGCCATGATCCTTGTTCGCGGAGGCACGCGTAGGCATACGAGATCCGCTGCGACATGGCGTCGCGTGCGGTTCAGCGCAAAGGAGGACTCCCATCGCCGGGAACACCAGCGATGGCGGACGGTCCGTCGTCAGCCGGGCACTAGCCGTTCTCGGCTCGTTCTCGAAGGACCGGCCCGAGCAGACGCTCGGCGAGATCCAGCAGGCCACCGGTCTGGCTTCGGCGACGGCGTACCGGCTGGCCAACGAGCTCGTCGAGTGGGGCGCCCTCGAACGCATCAGTCGGGGCCGGTACCGGGTTGGGATCCGGCTGTGGCAGGTGGGGTCGCTCGCGCCGCAGGCGAGGGATCTCCGCGATGTGGCGCTACCGTTCCTGCAGGACTTGTACGAGGCGACCCACGAGGTGGTGCACCTGGTGGTCATGGACGAGGGCAAGGCTCTCTACATCGAGCGGCTGATGTCGCGTCCGGAGGTGCAGGTGCAATCCCGGGTCGCGCGCCGGCTTCCGCTGCACGCCGCGGGGTCCGGCAAGGTCCTGCTCGCCTACTCGCCGCCGGAGCTCGTCGAGCAGGTTATCGCCGCCGGTCTGCCGAAGCAGGCCAGCCGGACGATCACCGATTCCAACGTCCTACGCCGCGAGCTCGCCGGTATCCGGACGACCGGCTACGGCGTGTCCCGGGACGAGATGACGGACGGGGCGTCGTCTGTCGCCGCACCGGTGCGGGGGGCCGATGGAGAGGTCATCGCGGCCATCTCCGTGGTGTTGCCAAGTGGTTCGCGGGACCTGCAGGCACTGGTACCCGCGGTCAGCCTCGCCGCAGCCGGCATCTCCCGGGGTATGCGTCCGTTCATGATGCCCTAGAAATCGTTCTTCACCCTGCGGAGCGGAATGCAAAAAGTCGTATGTGATGACTTTTCTCGAGCGTTCGCGCTGGGAGGGCGAGATCTTCACCGCCGGTGGCTGGGTCGCCGGTTCCGGTGGGGAGTACGACGCGGTCGAGCCGGCCACAGGGAACACGCTGGCCCGGGTCGGGGCGGCCACGGCGGACGACGTGCACAAGGCGGCGGAGTCGGTGGCGCAGGCGCAGCGGGAGTGGGCCGCGCTGCCCTACGACCGGCGGGCGGAGGTGCTGCGGCGGGCGGCGCAGCTGTTCGTCGAGCACGAGGACGACATCCACGACTGGCTGATCCGGAAGTCCGGCGCGATCCGGCCGTTCGCGCAGTTCCAGACGCGCGGGGTGGCGGCCGAGGAGTGCAACGAGGCGGCGGCGCTGGCCGCGCACCCGTACGGGGAGCTGCTGCGGTCGAACCGGCCGCGGCTGTCGATGGCGCGGCGGCTGCCCGCCGGGGGGCCGGGGTGATCGCGCCGATCATCCTGGCGATCCAGGCGATCGCGCCGGCCGGGGCGAGCGTGACGACCGGGAACATTTTCAAGAAGGACGTGCTGCAGTTCCGGTCGTTCGTGTGCGAGCCGATGCAGTACGGGCGGTCGTTCCTGGCTGGCGACTCCGCGCACACGGTGCCGCCCACCGGGGCGAAGGGCCTGAACCTGGCCATGGCCGACGTGCACGTGCTGGACCGGGCGCTGGGGGCGTACTACCAGACCAAGGACACCGGGCTGCTGGAGTCCTACACCGGCACCGCGCTGCGCCGGGTGTGTCGGGCGCAGTGGTTCTCGTTCTGGATGACCTCGATGCTGCACCGGTTCTCCGACGCCAGCGACTTCGACCTGCGTCGCCAGGTCGCCGAGCTCGAGCTCGTCACCGGCTCACCGACCGCGGCGAAGACCCTCGCCGACAACTACACCGGACTCCCGCTCGGCTGACGACGGGCGAGAGCAGGCAGACCGTCATGCAGAACGGTGCAGTGCCGGGAGGACTCCGATTCAGCTTCCCGGCACCGCCCGGCTGCAACCGGTCGCCACATCGAGGAAAGGGGCAGAAAGCCACGTGGCGGGTAACTCGAAAGAACCGGGCCGGTCGGTAATCAGTAAGATCAGTGCAATCCTGCTCGCCACCACCGATGGCCGCGGCCGCACTCTGACCGAGATCGCTACATGGTGTGGGTTGCCGCTGTCCACCGTGCACCGACTGGCAACAGAGCTCGCGGCTTGGGGGCTCTTGGATCGCGACGAGGAGGGTCGCTATCGGCTCGGCTCGCAACTGCGAGGGCCCGATGTTGATGAGTTAACGGCCGCAAACGAGTTAAGCCTCCGGAACCGGATCGCCCCCGTGATGGAGGAACTTTTCCGTGCAACGGGCGCGCCGGTGCGTGGCGGCTGGCTCGCCGGACTCGAGGTGGCGTATGTGGAGAAGGTATTGGCTCGCGCGCCGGTGACCCAGCCATGTCCGGCGGCACAACTGCCGCCACACGCCACCGCGCTCGGCAAGACGCTGATGGCGTTCTCACCAACCCGGGTTGCCGACGCCGTCATCGCTCGCGGGCTTCGCCCGTACACTCGCTCAACGATCACGAGGCCCGAACGGTTGCGGTGGGCGTTTCGGATTATACGAGCGACTCGAATCGCGCTATGCGATCGCGAGCTCGACGAGGGATGGTGCGGGATTGCGGCGCCGGTCTTCGGACCGGGTGGAACGGTCGTCGCCGCGATCGAGCTGAGACTGCGCGACGTCGCGGAAGACGGACCCGCAGTACGAGCTCCATTAGGGGTGGCAGCAGCGTGCCTGTCGCGTGAGCTGACCGCCCAGAAGCCTGCCCTCGTCGCCCCATTGGCACCATGGCTCGCCGGTCGCCGCGACCTCGTCTCGATCCCGCCGACCCGGACGGCAGGCGCGTTCCGAACGATGCTCCCGATCAATACGGGTAGGGGCATGGAGCCAGCTTAAGGGGCGCGTTTAACTATCTTGCGCGATTCCGGAGTTCCGGAAGGGGCAGGCTGCGTGTGAAATCCGACTCTGACAGTCTCCGGCCACTTCGACGTTGGCGGACCGCCAAATTTTCGGTGATAGGTATCTTCATACCCAGCGCCCGGCGGAGCGCCGTTCAAGGCGTACCAAGTTCGTAGCCCATCGAAAAAAGAGGATCTACCTACGCCATTCCGTCCGGCAAGTACGATCAGTCGAGCGGACTCAGGTATCTCAGTAACCGTGAGGTCGGTGAACCGCCGAAAATTCTGCAGGTGCACCTCGCGTAATCTCACGTACTGCCTCCGTACTGGTGCAACTCTCGACCGAATTTCAACTACAGAAGCCTGAAATTGTAGCGGACCATAGCTGCGGGCTTGGACCGCTGAACAAGTAGGGAAAGTCTGAACACGCAGGTCGCGAGCTACTCCCGACCCGTCCTCGTCCGTGGCCGCACATATTGCACCGCGAGGTCGTCGGTGCGTCACCGACTCTCCCCTACCTCGAGTTCCGTGAGAGCAGATTCGAGATCGCTCACCAGCTTCCGCAGCTGGACGATGCGCTCCTGCGAAACAGGTGTCGGGGCCTGCACCCGTGCGTCGACGTCGAACACCGTGTTGGCGCGGTGCCAGACGTGAAACCGGTCCAGGCCCCGGCCGTGGACATCCTGCGTGACTCCTTCGAGGAGGAGCAACGGCGACCCGACGCTCACGTCGAGCGCCCGCGCGATGTCCGGCTCGGCCGCCACCGCCTGCACCTGTCTTGGGCCGCCCACTGAGGCGTAGCCGTGGTCGCGCATGAGGGCGAGAAGTGAGGCACCCTCGAGCAGATCCACGGTGAAGTGGGGGAACAGGTCACGCGGCACCCAGTGCCGCTCGTAGATGACCGGAACCCGCTCGAGGTAGCGAACGCGCTCGATCTCCCACGTGCGGGCGGTGCCGAGAGCGGCACTGGCCTCCTCCGGTGTGATCGTGGCCTCGAGCCGGAGGACGTGTGTTCGCAGGTGCTGTCCGCGGGCGGCGGCTTGCTCGTCGAGTCCGCCGGCTCGGTTCACGAAGCGGCGCAGGGCCGGCGCCGCTGCGACGACGCTGCCGCGGCCTCGCTGCCGATGGATCAAGCCGAGGTCGGCGAGGCTTGCGAGGGCCTGTCGCACGACGCTGCGCGCGACCCCGAACTGCTGCTGCAGTTCCTCCTCGGTGGGAAGCGCGTCCCCGGGCACGAGAATGTGGTCCTTGATCTGCTGATGCAGGATGTCGCGGATCTGCACGTGCAGCGGACGAGCGTCGCTGCGGTCGACCCGAGCCTCCAGCCCCTCGGTTGACACAGCACTCCCCCTAGACCGCGTCGACTTCCAACGGGACACCTTAAACAGCGTCGTGGCGCGCTGGCATCTGTTCGTCGGCGGGGGGCTCCTCGGCACATGCTGTGTCTCGCTTGTCGACGTGACAGGTGTCACACGCCTGCGGTCTTGAGGTGATCTCTCCCACCGCTCACTCTTTGTACGTACTTCTCGTACGTACAACTGGCGCCGATGCCAATGGGTCGCGGCGCGCAACCGGAAGGCGTGCCCCATGGCAGAGTCGCAGTTGAGGCAGGGCCCCTCGCGAGTTCCGCTGTTCAAGATGATGCAGAGGGTCCCCGCCGGCCTGATGCTGATCCCGCTGGCACTCGGGGTGCTGGTCAACTCCTTCGCCCCCGAGGCGCTGAAGATCGGCGGTTTCACCCAGGCGTTGTTCAAGGACGGCGCGCTGGCCCTGATCGCCCTTCTGATCTTCGCCACGGGTGCGCAGATCACCGGGAGCCACAGCGGCAAGGCGGCCGCGGCCACCACGGGCGTGGTGCTGGTCTGCAAGACCCTGATCCCCGCCTCGGTCGCCATCGCGCTGGGCCTGCTGGTCGGGATCGACGGCTTCCTCGGGGTCTCGATCCTCGCCCTGCTCGCGATCATGGGGAACAGCAACGGTGCGCTGTGGCTGGCCTTCGCCGGCGAGTACGGCGACGAACGCGACACCGGCGCCTACGTCGCCAGTGCCTTCGACGACGGCCCGTTCCTCGCCCTGATCTTCCTGGGCGCCTCCGGCCTCGGCGACATCCCGATCCTCGCCCTGGTCGCCGCGGTCGTCCCGTTCATCCTCGGCCTCATCGTCGGTGCCGTCGACCGCGAGTGGACCCACGTCCTCGACCACGTGCCGAACATCACGATCCCCTTCATGTCCTTCGCCGTGGGTGCCGGCATCAGCCTGGGCACCGTGCTGACCGGCGGCGTGCAGGGCCTGTTCCTCGGCATCGGCGTCGTCGTGTTCACCGGCGGCCTGACCTACCTGGGCTACCGGTTCGTGCTGCGGCGCGGCCCGAAGAGCGGGATCGGCTTCGCTGCGGGCACCACCGCCGGCAACGCCGTGGCCGTCCCCACGGCGGTCGCCGCTGCCGACCCCCGGTTCCTGCCGTTCGTCCCGTCGGCCGCGGCCCAGACCGCGTCGGCGGTCCTGGTCACCGCCATCCTGGCGCCGATCGTCGCGTCCTGGGTGCTCAAGCGCTCCGGCGGGCTCACCGTCCACGACCCCGTGGCCGAGACCGAGGCCACGGCCTGAGCCGCACCCGGACCATCACCCACAAGCAGGAGACGACACACCATGCGCGATCAGCGAACCATCCGCGCCACCTACTACCTCGAGTCCGAGATCGAGCCCGAGCGGGCCGCCGCAGCCATGGCCGGCGAGCAGTCCAGCGGCACCTTCGTCGCGGTGCCCGGCGAGTCACCCGAGCTGCACAAGCGCCACGGCGCCCAGGTGGTGGGTGTCGAACCGCTCGGTGACTGCCGGCCGTCCCTGCCGTCGCGGACGACCCCGGAGAAGGTTCAGGCCGCGCTCGTGACGGTCGAGTTCCCGATGGAGAACGTCGGTACCGACCTCGCGACCCTGCAGACCGCCGTCGCCGGGAACCTGTTCGAGCTCGGTCAGCTCTACGCCTGCCGGCTGCAGGACATCGGGTTGCCCGAGGAGTTCGTGGCCGCACACCCCGGCCCCGCATTCGGGATCCCGGGCACCCGACGGCTGATCAACGACGTCGAGGGCGTCATGATCGGCACGATCGTCAAGCCCAACGTGGGCCTACACGAGGACCAGTTCCGCCACGTGGTGCGTGAACTCGCCCGCGCCTCGATCGACCTCATCAAGGACGACGAGCTCATGACCGACCCGGGCTACCTGCCGCTACAGCGGCGGGTCGCGATCGCGACCGAGGAGATCCGCGCAGCCGAGCAGATCACCGGGCACCCGACGATGTACGCGTTCAACATCACCGGCGATCTCGCGGGCCTGCGGCGACGCCACGACCTGGTCGTCGAGGCCGGCGGGCGGTGCGTGATGCTCAACGTGCCGGTGATGGGCATCCCGGCGGTCGCCTGGCTGCGCTCGTTCACCGCTGTTCCGATCCACGGGCACCGCGCCGGGCTCGCCGCCTCCATGCGGGCCAAGGGACTGGGGGTCGACTACCGCGTCTGGCAGCAGCTCGCCCGACTCGCCGGTGCCGACCACCTGCACGCCAGCGGCCTGGGCAGCAAGTTCTACGAAACCGACGACGAGGTCGCGGCGAACGTCCGGAGCCTGCTCGAACCGCTCGGCTCGACCACCACCCCGGTGCCCACCCTGTCGTCCGGACAGAACGTCACCACACCCGGCCCGACCTACGCCGCGGTGCAGTCGACCGACCTGCTCATGTTGGCCGGCGGCGGTGTGGCCGGACATCCGGACGGGCCGACCGCGGGCGTGCAGAGCCTGCGCGACGCCTGGGCCGTGGCCGTCGCGGGCGTGCCACTGGCCGAGGCCGCCCGCAGCCGGGCAGATGCCGGCAACCGTGCGCTCCTGCACGCCGTGCAGAAGTTCGGCGGCGCGTGATGGCCACCTTCGGTTTCGTCGCCGACGACCTGACCGGCGCGAGCGACGTCCTCGCCCAAGCCCACCGCTACGGGCTGGAGGCCGCCCTCGTCATCGGCGACGCGCCCCTGCCCACTGACGTCGACGTCGTCGGCATCGCAGGGCCCGCACGCTCGCTCGGCGGCGCCGCGTTCGACGACGTGGTGCGCCGGGACCTGGCCCGCATCGCAGAGATCGATCTCGACGTGCTGCTGTACAAGGTCTGCTCGACCTTCGACAGCTCACCCACGCTCGGCAGCATCGGCCGGGGGATCGAGTTGCTGCACGAGCAGTTCGGCGACCACGGCCCCATCCCGGTCGCACCAGCCCAGCCCGGGTTCGGCCGCTTCACCGCGTTCAGCGACCACTACGCCACCTTCGGCGGTGAGATCCACCGGCTGGACCGCCACCCCGTGATGTCGCAGCACCCGTCGACCCCGATGCACGAGGCCGACCTGCGCCGCGTGCTCACGGCGCAGCTCACTAGCGGTGCGGCCGTCGGTTCCATCCACCTGCCCGCCTACGACACCGGCACGTTCACCGACCTGTGGACCGACCGCCGTAGCGACCCGGATCTCGCCGCGTTCGTCGTCGACGCGGTCGGCGAGCAGCACATGGACGCGATCGCCCGCGCCCTGCACCACCCCGGCAACGATGCCCGGCCCGCGCTGGTCGTGGGATCAGGCGGCATCATGGCGGCCCTCGCTCGGACCGCGTCCGGCGAGCCGTCCCGCACCCCCGGACCGCAGCGGGCATCGGGGCCGGTCCTCGCCGTCAGTGCGTCGGCCTCCAGCGTCACCGCGGACCAGCTGGAGGACGCGATCAAACACGGCTGGGTCGACGTCCCGGTCGCCACCGACCTCCTCCGCGCACACGACGACGCGCTGGTGACCGCGCTCGACGAGCAGGTCTCCGCGGCGCTGTCCGCCGGGCACGACGTGGTCGTCCACGCCACCCGCGGAACGTCCGACCCCCGCTACACCGCGGCCGGCCCGGTCGACCCGGCCTACCTCGGATCGCTGATCGGCGCTCTCGCCGGACGGATGGCCAGGGCCGGGCTTACCCGCGACGTGGCCGTGTTCGGCGGCGATACCTCCAGCCACGCCCTGATCGCGATGGGCGTACGGGAACTGCGCGTGTCCAACCAGTTCGTCACCGCCGGACCGATCTGCCGCACCGACGACCGCGCCGCCGTCGCCGGCTGCCGGCTGCTGCTCAAGGGCGGCCAGGTCGGCCCGCCGGACATCCTGCGCCGCTTCGCCGGCCAAGCAACGCACCACTGACCAAGCCCAGCTGAAATCGACGACCTTCAACGACGAAGAGAGACAATCATGAAGGCAGTAGTCAAGCGGCCCGCCGAGCGCGGCGTCGAGTACGTGACCGACCACCCGGACCCCAAGCCCGCCGACGGGCAGGTCGTCATCGAGGTGGCTGCGGCGTCGCTCTGCGGAACCGACCGGGAGCTCTACGAGTGGACGCCCTCGGCCCAGGCGTTCAACCTGAACCTCCCCGTGGCCCTCGGGCACGAAGGCGCCGGCACCGTCGTCGACGTTGGACCCGGCGTGACCGGGCTCCGGGTCGGCGACCGCGTCGCGCTGGAGAGCCACCTGATCTGCGGACAGTGCTTCCCCTGCCGGACCGGCGACGCGCACACCTGCGAACGCACCCGCATCATCGGCATGCACATCGACGGGGTGTTCGCCGAGTACATGGCCGCACCACAGGACATCTGCGTCAAGCTGCCCGATCACGCTTCCCTGGAGGTCGGCGCCCTCCTCGAGGCGGCCGGCGTTGCCGTCCACGCGATCCAGCGGGCCGACTACGCGGTGGCGGGGCGCGCGGTGCTGGTGAGCGGCGGAGGGCCGGTCGGTCTCGTCGTTGCCTATCTCGCCAAGCTGATGGGCGCCGCCCACGTCATCGTCGTCGAGCCGAACCCCTACCGCCGCGGGCAGGCCCAGCACATCGGTGCACTCGCGATGCCCCCCGGCGACGAGGTCGTCGAGCGATGCCGGGAACTCACCGGCCGTCGCGGCGGATTCGACGTCGCCTTCGAATGCTCGGGCGCCCCAGCCGCTCTGCCGTCACTGTTCGAGGCCCTCCGTCGCGAGGCGACGCTCGTGACCGTCGGGCACCCGAGCCAACCTGCCGAGATCAACATTGCCGCTTACATCAACAAGAAGGGCATCACGCTGCGCGGCATCTTCGGCCGGCGCCTCTGGGACACCTGGGAGCAGACCATGCTGCTGCTGGACTCCGGGCGGCTCGACCTCGAGTGGCTGATCACTCACCGCATGCCACTCGACCGGGTCGACGAAGCAGTCGAACTTCTCACCGGAGACGCCGGGAAGGTGCTGTTGGTGCCCGGCCAGCGCTGATCCGCACAAGCTGATGCGGGGCCGTCCCTCGGGTCGGCCCCGCATCGGCACAACACCGCCAGTGACCTGTGACCAGCTCGCAACATGAGGCCCTTGCACGCGGTCAAATGAGATACGCGAGCGGTCGATCCGGCATCCAGCCGAACAGATGCGGACATCGCCGTCAGCCGAGCGGCCAACACGGCCCAGCTCGAACATCACGCGCAGCGGCCGGACGAACAGAAGCGGCGGCGCCACATGCTCGCCTGCATGGCACGTCATGGTTCAACGATGTCTTCCGACACTTCTTCAACGTGGAGATTGAACGTGAGTCGACGCACTAAGATCGTCTGTACCCTTGGCCCGGCCACGGCGACGCCCGAGCGCATCCGGGAGCTGATCCAGGCGGGCATGGACGTGGCACGCTTGAACTTCAGCCACGGCGACCGGGACGACCACAAGCGGGTCTACGACATGATCCGCGATGCCGCGGACGCCGAGGGCCACGCCGTTGGGATTCTGGCGGACCTGCAGGGGCCGAAGATCCGGCTGGGCCGGTTCGCGACCGGGCCGGGCTCGCTGGAGTGGCGCACCGGTGAGCAGGTGCGGATCACCGTCGATGACGTGGCCGGCACCCACGACCGGGTGTCGACGACGTACAAGGGCCTCGCCGCCGACGCCCGGCCCGACGACCGGCTGCTGGTCGACGACGGCAAGGTCGGCCTGCGGGTCGTCACCGTCGAGGGCAACGACGTGGTCTGCGAGGTCACCGAGGGCGGCCCGGTCAGCGACAACAAGGGTCTCTCGCTGCCCGGTATGAACGTGTCCGTGCCGGCGATGTCGGAGAAGGACTGCGCGGACCTGGCGTTCGCGCTGGGCCTGCGCGTCGACATCGTGGCGCTGTCGTTCGTGCGCAGCCCCGCCGACATCGACGCGGTCCACAAGATCATGGACGAGTCGGGTGGGCGGCTGCCGGTGGTGGCGAAGCTGGAGAAGCCCGAGGCCGTCGACAACCTCGAGGCGATCGTGCTGGCCTTCGACGGGATCATGGTCGCCCGTGGCGACCTGGGTGTCGAGCTGCCCCTGGAGCACGTGCCGCTGGTGCAGAAGCGGGCGGTGCAGATCGCCCGGGAGAACGCCAAGCCGGTCATCGTCGCCACCCAGATGCTCGATTCGATGATCACCAACTCGCGGCCGACCCGCGCGGAGGCCAGCGACGTCGCCAACGCGGTGCTCGACGGGGCGGACGCGGTGATGCTGTCGGGCGAGACCAGCGTCGGGCGCTACCCGATCAAGTCGGTGCAGACGATGGCGCAGATCATCGAGGCCGTGGAGGCGGGTCCGACCGGGGTGCCGCCGCTCAACCACGTCCCGCGCACCCAGCGCGGCGTGCTGTCGTTCGCCGCCCGCGACATCGGCGAGCGGCTCTCCGCCCGCGCGCTGGTCGCGTTCTCGGTCTCCGGCGACACGGTCCGCCGGCTCGCCCGGCTGCCGCTGCTGGCGTTCACGCCCAAGCCCGAGGTGCGTAGCCAGCTGGCGATGAGCTGGGGTGTGGAGACCTTCCTCGTCGACTACGTGACCTCCACCGACGCCATGGTCCGGCAGGTCGACAACGCGATCCTGTCGATCGGCCGGTTCAAGCCGGGCGACGTCGTGGTCATCGTCGCAGGCTCGCCGCCCGGGACCTCGGGCTCGACGAACCTCATCCGGGTCCACCGCCTCGGCGAGGAGGACCACGCCTGACCCGATGAGTCGACCTGATCTGGCAGGCCAGCGGAGAGCCCACGGACGACAAATGAGACTAGAACTGAGACCAGACGCCGAACGCCGGGCCGATCCTGAAGGACCGTCCCGGCGTTTTGCCTGGTGAGGCTGGCGGTAGCGGTGGGATTTGAACCCACGGAGGCTTGCACCTCACACGCTTTCGAGGCGTGCTCCTTCGGCCGCTCGGACACGCTACCGCCGAGAAGCTTAGCCGACCGCCCCGTCGCCCCGTCCCGGGAGGTGCCCCGCCACCGCGAGCCCGACGTCCACCAGGCCACCGCGCTCCAGGTCCGCCACCTCGCCGAGCGGGATCCAGGCAGCGGTGTCCGTGCTGCCCCCGATCTCGTCGCGCAGCTCGCCGCCGACGACCTCCGCCGTGTAGATCACGCAGATCGCCTGGTGGTCGACCGGGCCACCGGGCCGGTCGAGCAGCCACCGGAAGGACTCGACGGTGAGCAACTGCCGCAGCTCCACCCGATAGCCGGTCTCCTCCTCGACCTCGCGGACCGCACCGTCGCGCGGGTCCTCGCCGTGGTCGAGGCCGCCGCCGGGAAGGGTCCAGCGCGGCGGGTCCGAGCCGATCCACCGGGCGAGCAGAACGGCGCCGTCGCGCACGCACACCGCGTACGCCCCGACCCGCAGCGTCGGGGTCGGCGAACTCACGGCGTCTCCCGGTGCAGCAGGAAGAACGACTCCATCAGCGAGGCGCACTCGGCCTCCAGCACGCCGCCGACCACCTCGGGCCGGTGATTGAGCCGCCGGTCGCGCAGCACGTCCCACAGCGAGCCGACCGCGCCGGTCCGCGGCTCCCAGGCTCCGAACACGACCCGAGACACCCGGGCGAGCCCGATCGCCCCTGCGCACATCGTGCACGGCTCGACCGTCACGGCCAGTGTGCAGCCGTCGAGCCGCCACTCGCCGCGGGCAGCGGCCGCGGCGCGCAACGCGAGCACCTCGGCGTGCGCCGTCGGGTCGCCGAGCGCCTCGCGGGCGTTGCAGCCGGCGGCCAGCTCGCGCCCCGTGTCGTCCACGACGACGGCGCCGACCGGGACGTCGCCGGTCCGCGGAGCCACCACCGCCAGTTCGAGCGCGCGCCGGACGAGCGCCTCGTCGGCGGCCTGCACATCGCGGTAGGTCACACGATCACGGAGCGTCGACGACCTCGGCCAGCGCATCGGCGAATCCACAGCGGC
Organism: Pseudonocardia charpentierae; assembly: GCF_031845345.1. NCBI lineage: Bacteria > Bacillati > Actinomycetota > Actinomycetes > Pseudonocardiales > Pseudonocardiaceae > Pseudonocardia > Pseudonocardia charpentierae. Next base: position 80,505 of record NZ_JAVREJ010000019.1, read on the forward strand.
GGCCGATCGCGGCCAGCTGCTCGTCCGGGTAGAGCTCGACCTGCGACGCGAGCACCTCGAGCTCGTCGGCGGGCAGGCCGAGGTCGGCGATGATGTTCAGGTCGCCCTCGGGCCAGACGTCGTCCAGCGCGTCGTCGTCCGGGGGCAGGTCGATCCTCAGCAGGTCCAGCACGTCCGCGGCGACGTCGTAGTCGAGCGCCGCGGCGGCGTCGGACACCATGAGCGCCACCCCGCCCGGGGTCGGGCGCAGCAGCACGAAGAACTCGTCGTCGACGTCGAGCAGGCCGAGCACGGCGCCGGTGGAGCGCAGGCCGCGCAGCTCGGTGATGGCGGCGTCGAGGTCGACCAGCGAGTCGGGGTCCATGCGGGCGCAGCGCCACTGGCCGTCTTCGCGGATCGCGGCCACGGCGAAGCCGGGCAGGGCGTCTTCGCGCACCCCGGGCGGCGCCTTCGCGCTCTGCACGGCCATATGCATACGGTATGCCTCTGCGGGGCTGTGCTCAAAGCCACAGAAGGATGTCGCTCGTTCACCGCAATGAGCGAGGTGCCAGGATCGCGGAATGCGCTCGGCCGACCCCCTGCTCGCCGGACTCGGCGAGCAGGCGCGGCGGTTGCAGCCGCGCACCGTGGCCCTCCGGAGGGCGCTGCACCGCCATCCCGAGGTGGGCCTGACCCTGCCCCGCACGCGCGACGCGGTCGTCGCCGAGCTCGCGGATCTCCCGCTCCAGCTGCACCATGGCCTGGCCACGACGTCGGTCGTCGGGGTCCTCGAGGGCAAGCGGCCCGGCTCGACGGTGCTGCTACGCGCCGACATGGACGCCCTGCCCCTGCAGGAGGACACCGGCCTGCCGTTCCGGTCGCAGATCGACGGCGCGATGCACGCCTGCGGTCACGACACGCACGTCGCGATGCTCGCGACCGCCGCCCGCCTGCTCGCCGGCCGTCGCGAGCAGCTCACCGGACGGGTGCTGTTGATGTTCCAGCCGGGCGAAGAGGGGTGTCACGGCGCCCGCGTGATGATCGACGAAGGGCTGCTGGACCGGCACGGTCCGGGTGGGCGACCGGTGGCCGCGTACGCGCTGCACGTCAGTGCGACCCTCCCGGCCGGTGAGCTGCACACCCGCGCCGGCTCGTTGATGGCGGCGGCCGACACGATCCGGGTGCGGGTCACCGGCCGCGGCGGGCACGCATCCGCACCCCACGACGCGCTGGATCCGGTGCCGGCGGCCGCAGCCATGGTCGGAGCGCTGCAGACGGCGCTCACCCGGCGCGTCGACGCCCACCACCCGGCCGTGCTGACGATCGCGCGGATCGTCGCGGGGACGACGAACAACGTGATCCCGGAGTCGGCGCTCATGGAGGGGACGCTGCGGACGCTGTCCGAGCCGGTCCGCGCGCTGCTGCACGAGGAGATCCGGCGGGTGTGCCGGCACATCGCCCTCGCACACGGGTGCAGCGCCGCCGTCGAGATCGAGCCGGGCTACCCGGTCACGGTGAACGACGAGACCGCCGTCCGCCGCATGGTCGGGGTCGCGGGCGAGGTGCTGGGCCGCAGCCGCGTCGTGACGATGTCGAGCCCGATCATGGGGGCCGAAGACTTCTCCTACGTGCTGCAGAAGGTGCCCGGGGCGCTGGCGTTCCTGGGCGCGTGCCCGCCGAACGTGGACCCGGCAACGGCGCCGCCGAACCACAGCAACCGCGTGGCGTTCGACGAGTCCGCGATGGCAGCGGGCGCAGCGCTGTACGCCGCGCTGGCACTCGACGCCCTCCGCAGGTAGACACCTCCCGTGAACGACCTCCGCTCTCTCGGCATGGCCATCCGGTCCGGCGAGCTCTCCCCCACCCAGCACGTCAGGGACGTCCTCGACCGGCTCGCCGCCGACCCCTACAACCTCGTCGTCACCCTCGACGCCGAGCGGGCCCTCGCGCAGGCGGCCGCGCTCACCGAGGAGCTCGCGCAGGGGCGGTGGCGGGGGCCGCTGCACGGTGTCGCGCTCGGCGTGAAGGACTTGTTCGACGTCGCCGGGCTGCCCACCCGTTGCGGCTCGGCGCTGTTCGCCGACGCCGCCCCGGCCGTCGAGGACGCCGCAGCGGTGGCCCGGCTGCGGGCCGCGGGGGCCGTGGTCGTGGCCAAGCTGCACACCCAGGAGTTCGCACACGGCCCGACCGGCGACGCCTCGGCGTCGGGCCCCGCCCACAACCCACACGACCCGACCCGGATCACCGGAGGGTCGTCCTCGGGATCCGCCGGCGCGGTCGCGGCCGGGTACGTGCCGTTGGCGCTGGGCACCGACACCGGCTGCAGCGTGCGTACCCCCGCGGCGCACTGCGGGGTCGTCGGGCTCAAGCCGGCGTACGGGCACGTCCCCGTCGACGGGGTGTTCCCGCTGGCCGAGTCGCTGGACCACGTCGGACTGCTCACCGCGGACGTGCACGGGGCCGCGGTGGCCTGGGACGTGCTCGACCGGGGCGCCGAGGGCACCGGCGGCGGCATCCAGGCACCGGGCGTGCAGGGGCTGACGGTGTGCGTGCCGAGCGACGAGCACTGGGAGACCGCCGACCCGGTGATCGACGAGGCGTGGGACGCCGCGGTCCGGGCGTTGGAGCGGGCCGGGGCGAAGATCGTCGACATGCGGCTGCCGCAGTGCATGGAGCTGGCACTGTCCTACCCGGAGATCGTCGGTGCCGAGGCCTACACGACGCACCGGCACTTCCTCGCCGAAAGCCCGGAGGCGTACCAGCCGATCGTGCGCGAGCGGCTGCTCGCCGTCGCCGACCGGCCCGCCCACCATTACGTCGCGGCGCAGCGCGGCCGCCGCCTCCTGGCGCGGGAGCTGAGCGCCGCGCTGGCCGGGGTGGACGTGCTGCTCACGCCGACCACGCGGTTGCGGGCCACGCCCATCGGGGCGGCCGAGGTCGACGGGGTACCGGTCCGGCCGTCGCTGCTGGAGCTGACCTCGCCGTTCAACATGACGGGCTGGCCCGCGGTATCGGTGCCGATGCCCCCGTCGGACGGCGGGCTGCCGGTCGGGGTGCAGGTCGTCGGCGTCGGGCTGGAGGAGCGCGGGATCCTCCGGGTGGCCGCGGCGATCGAGCAGACGACCGGCGCGTAGCCTCACTGCTCGTGGCGGAGCGTGCGGTCTGCGTGGTCGGGGCCGGGCTGATCGGCGGGTCGCTGCTGCGGGCCGCGGAGAAGGCCGGACGGACGGTCTGGGGCGCCAGCGCCTCGGAGGCCACGGCCGCCCAGGCCTGCGCCGACGGGTTCGACGTCACGATCAACACCGACGCCGCGCTGCGCCGCGCCGCCGAGGCGGATGCGCTGGTCGTGCTGGCCGTGCCGCTGCCGGCCGTGCCGGACGTGCTGCGCCGGGTCGACGCCATCGCGCCGGCCTGCCGGCTGACCGACGCGGTGAGCGTCAAGGTCGCGGTCGCGGACGCCGTCGACCGGTACGCCCCGCGGGCCCGCTACGTGGGCGCGCACCCCATGGCCGGCACGGCCGAGTCGGGATGGGCGGCGGGCGACGCGGAGCTGTTCACCGGAGCGGCGTGGGTGGTCGCCGCGGACGACGGCCTCGACCTCGACGTCTGGCGCGACGTCGCCGACCTCGCCTGGGCGTGCGGCGCGCGCGTCGTCCCGGCTGCGACGGACGAGCACGACCTGGCCGTCGCCCGCGTCTCGCACCTGCCGCACCTGCTTGCCGCCATCCTCGCGGCGGTGGGGGCTGGCGAAGTGGACCCTGCTCTCGGTGGTGGTGACCTGCCGCTCGCCCTGGCCGCGTCGTCGTTCGCGGACGGCACCCGGGTCGCCGGCACCCGCCCGGAGCTGGTGCTCGCGATGTGCGAGGGCAACCGCGACGCGCTGCTCGCCGCCGTCGACGACGCGCTCGGTCGGTTGGGCGTGATGCGCGGCGCGCTGGCGTCGACCGGCGGACTGGCAGCGACGGTGAAGGCCGGGTACGCAGGCCGGATGCGGTGGTCGGCGACGCGCGAACCGCTGGAGCACCACGTGTCGCTGACGGGCCCTGCAGTGCTGGCGGAGCTGCGCGACATCGGCCGACGGGGCGAGGTCGTCACCGGCTGGGCCTGACCTTCGGCGCGTCAGGGGTGGCGGAAGCGACGTCCGGGATCCGCGACGCCACTCCCGGATAGCTCACGACGACCGCCTCGGCGTCCACCACCAGTTCCGCCGTGAACGCGTCCCAGGCGAACGCCACCGACGCCTCCGCCGGCCGCTCCCCCTCGCCCAGGGGCGACAGCGCGCGGTACCGCTGCTGGACGACCTCCACCGTCAGCTCCGGCAGCGCGACGAAGACCATGGTCAGCAGGTGGTCGCCCGGGCCGCGGTGCAGCCCCAGCCGGCGGATCGGCAGGGTGTTGAACATCGGGGAGAAGGCCAGGTCGATGTCGACGGCCCCGTCGAAGTCCGAACGGCGGCCGCCGGAGCCGGTGTCGAGCAGCCAGAACCCGTCGTCGGTCCGGTTCAGGGTGAGATGCCGCTCGCGGCCGGCCGTCGCGCTCGTGACGGCGAGCCGGTGCACGCGCCCGTCGTCGCCGGCGACGAGCCGGTACGAGGCGGTGAACGGCGGATCCGCTGGCCCGGTGCCTGCGCGCACCATCCGGCCCAGTGCCCGCCACCCGCCGCCGTTCAGCAGCAGGCGGGTGCCCTCGACGCCGTGGCCGTTGTCGGCCTGCCACGTGATCAGCCTCGTCACGCCGGCACCCCGCCCCGTCGCATCTGCATGGTCGAATCCTGCCCGCCGGACACCGCGCGGCACACCTCCGTCCGGTCAGCGACCCCGCTTCGGTCGCCCGTTGCCGACGCGCACCCACGCGGTCGCCGGTCCCGCCCGGTACGGGGCGTCGCGGCGCTTGGCCAACACGTACGGCAGGCCGCGCTGCGCGGTCGCCGCCTGCAGCGCCGGGCCGTCGCTGTAGACCGGCGAGAGCGCCACTCCCGGAGTTCGCTCCAGATCGAGCCGCTCCAGAGTCCCGCGCCGCTCGTCCTGCGGCCGGTCGCGGAGCTCGACGCCGTAGAGCCGGAGGATGTCGGACAGCATCAGCGTCGCGTGCGACCCGGCCGGCGCGCCGCGCAACCGGGCGGCGAGCGCCTCGGCGTCGGGCAGCCCGCGGGTCAGCATGACGATCGTGCCGTCGAGCACGACGTCCGGCACCAGGTGGGTCAGGCCGGCCAGCTCGGGGAAGCACGGGGTGACGTCCTGATCCTCCGCCGTGACCAGCCGCAACCCGCCGTCGACGACCTCCGCGAGCACGCGCAGCCCGTCCCACTCCACCTCGTAGACCCAATCCGGGCCGACCGGGAGGTCCCCAGGGGTGGCGAGCATGGGCTGCACGCCGTCATGCTGGCACTGAACAGCATTTTTCGTACAACACCCGACTGGGGAGGTCGAGCCGGATGCGCGCGATGTGGAGCGGCGCGGTGTCGTTCGGGCTGGTGAGCGTCCCCGTCAAGGCGTATGCAGCGACGACGAACCACGACATCCGGTTCCATCAGGTGCACTCGTCCGACGGCGGCCGGATCAAGTACAAGCGGACCTGTTCGCTCGACGGGCAGGAGGTCGAGTACGCCGACATCGTCAAGGGCTACGAGACCGAGGAGGGTGAGCTGATCACGCTCACCGAGGAGGACCTCGACTCGCTGCCCACCGCGACCGGCCACGAGATCGACGTCGTGGAGTTCGTCCCGGCGGACCAGATCGACCCGCTGCTGTTCGACAAGAGCTACTACCTCGAGCCGGACGCCAAGGCGGCGAAGCCGTACGCGCTGCTGCGCGAGGCGCTGGTGCAGACCGACCGGATGGCCGTGGTCAAGGTGGCGCTGCGCCAGCGCGAGACGATGGCGCTGCTGCGGGTGCGCGACAAGGCGATCGTGCTGCAGACGATGCTGTGGCCGGACGAGGTGCGCGAACCCGACTTCGAGATCCTCGACGCCGACGTCGACCTGCGGCCGCAGGAGCAGAAGATGGCCGCGTCGCTGGTGGAGAGCCTGGGTGCCGACTTCGACGCCAGCGACTTCCACGACGAGTACCGCGACGCCGTCGTGGCCCTGATCGAGCGGAAGAAGACCACGGGCGACGCCCGGCCGGCGCCGGTGGCTCCCGCACCCGTGGACGACGCGGGCGACAGCATGACGGACCTGCTCACGGTCCTGCAGCGCAGCGTCGAGGCGGCGAAGGCGGCGTCCGGCCGCGCTGAACCGGGAGGGGCGGCCGCCGAGGAGCCGGCGCCGGCGAAACCGGCGCGGCGGGCGTCGACGAAGAAGAAGGCGGCGGACGAGGACGAGAAGCCGGCGGCACGCAAGCGGACCCGCAAGCCGGCCTGATCCCGGGCGATCAGGGGCCGAGCGCCCGGCCGGTCGGCTTCTGGTCGTTCTCGAGCGCGGTGAACAGCGCCGCGGCACGGGTCTTGTCCCACTGGACCACCGACTGGCCGCCGATCGTCGGCGTGCCGCCGATGGGCACGGTCGTCGTGACGCCCTCGCCTGACGAGATCCCGCGCATCGCGAAGCCGAGACCGGCCAGGTTCCAGACGTGGTCGCTCTCGTCGACCGTGATCGCGGCGGTCACCGCGGACGTCAGCGGGACGACCCGGAACGGGTTCACCAGCGTCGCGGGCGACGTCGCCTTCTTGACGAGGGCAGACAGGAACGCGCGCTGCCGCTCCACCCGGTCGAAGTCCGAACCGGCGGTGGCCCGGGTGCGTACGTAGCCGAGCGCGGTGGCGCCGTCGAGCTCCTGGCAGCCGGCCTTGATGTTCAGCGCCGCCTTGGGGTCCTTGATCGCCTGGGGCACGCACATGTCGACGCCGCCGACCGCGTCCACGGCGCCGACGAAGCCGCCGAACCCGATCTCGGCGTAGTGGTCGATCCGCAGCCCGGTGGCCTGCTCGACGGTGCTGACGAGCAGTGGTGCGCCCCCGAACGCGTATGCGGAGTTGAGCTTGTTGCGGCTGTGGCCGGCGATGCTGACGTAGGAGTCGCGCGGGATGCTCACCAGCACGGGACCGCTGCTCCCGCTGTGCAGCAGCATGATCGTGTCGGTGCGCTGGCCGACGTCGCCGCCGGTGGCCAGGTCCTTCTCCTGTTCGGCGGTCAGGCCGGCGCGGCTGTCGGAACCGACGATGAGCCAGTTCGTGCCGGATCCGGTGCCCGCGCTCTCCGCGGGCAGGGCGTCGACGCGGTTGAGCGAGGTGTCGACCCACACGCCGAAGCCAGCGATCGCCAGCAGCAGCACGAGCAGCAGCACACGGAGCTTGCGGCCCCAACCTCCGCGGCGCCGCGGAGCCCGGACGGCGGGTGGGCGGCGCGGCGGCTGGACGGGCGGACGGTCGGCAACGCGCTGACGAGGCGGCTCGGCCGCCGGCATCAGCGCGGTCGGCCGGGGCGGGTTCGCCCGGGGTGGGGGCGCGGCGGTACCGCGGCGCACCGGCCGGGTCGGGCCCGGCGGCCAGGACGGCGGCAGCGGCGGCGCGGCCGGCCGCTGCTGCGGGGCGGGGCCCCCGGGACGGCGACACGGCCCGGCCGGCCCCCGAGGACCACCGCGGTCGTCACCGCCCATGTCGCGCACCACCCTGCGTCCGTCCGATCGAGTCCTTCGTCTCGATTTGCACGATACGCAGGCGCGCGACGGCGCCGCCGGGGTGCCAGCACCCGTCCGAACCGCGAGTCGGCACTGAAGGGCGCGCGAATGTAGCGGTTGAGGCACTGGCCCAGTGCCCCAAGTCGTACATCCGCTCGCCAATTCGTGCCGACTCGCGCTGACGAACGTGCCGACTCGCGGGTCAGACGCGGGCCAGCTGGGAGTAGAGCGCGGGAGTTTGACCGGTCGGCCGCCGGGGTCATCCCCCCTGCGTGATCGATCGCTTCGACGGGTGCATCGCCGGTCTCGGGAGCCCCGCCGGGCTGCGGGTCGTCGTCGGCCACTGGCCGTGGTCGCCGCTCGGGGCCTTCACCGACGTCATGGTCGAGCGGCCCGACGGGCACCGGATCCTGCTGGCGCCCGACGAGCAGGTCGCGGCCTTCGTCGCCCAGACCTACAGCTTCGACGAGGTGCGCTGCACCCCCGTGACCACCACCGTCGCCGGGAACCGCTGGCAGGTCCACGCCGACCCGCTCGAGCTGGAGTTCACAACCGGCCGCCGCACCGCGCTGGGCCTCCTGCTGCGGACCGTCCCGCGACCGCTGGCCACCGCGCCGGCGTGGATCACCGCCGTCGACGTCGTCGCCCGCCGCGTGCTGCCGGGCGTCCGCACCCGGGGCAGCGCCGGGCAGGGTCGGCGCGAGTACTACGCCGCGCTGGACATGCACGCCCTGACCGGGGCCCGGATCGTCTGGCAGGGCGTCGACCAGGGTGGGCTCGCGCCGGTGGACCCGCCGGTGCGGTTCGGGTTCGGCTCCACGCCGCGGACGCCGTCGCTGGTCCGGGTCGTGACGCTCGTCCGCGAAGGCTGAGCGCGTGCAGACCTTCCTGCCCTACCCCGACTTCGCCGAGAGCGCCGCCGCGCTCGACTCGAAGCGGCTCGGCAAGCAGCGCGTCGAGGCGCTGCAGGTGCTGCGCGCACTCACCCGGCCGACCTACGGCTGGAAGCGGCACCCGGCGGTGCGGATGTGGGCGGGGTGCGCCGAGGGCGTCGGCGCCTACGGCGTGGCCGTGTGCAGGGAGTGGATCTCGCGGGGTGGCGCCGACACCGTGGCGGGCACGATCGGTGTCGACCTCGCCGCGGCGGGGTTGCCGTCCGTCCCCCGCACCCAGCACGAGCTGACACGGGTGTGCGCACTGCCCGAGTGGATCGGCGACGAGCGGGTGCACGCCAGCCACCGGTCGGCGCTCGTCCGCAAGGATCCCGACTTCTACGGCTCCCTGTTCCCCGACGCGGACCCGGAGCTGCCCTACTTCTGGCCGGTCGGCTGAACCTCGGCCTGGTCAGCCGCGATGGGCTCCACGACGACCGGCTCGACGGAGCCCTGCTCGACGACGCCCACCTGCACGCCGGCGGGTTCGGCGACGATCGGCGCGGACACCGCAGGCCGTGGGGTCGGGGCGATCACGACGGGCGCCTCCAGCAGCCGCGGTACGGGCAGCCCTGCTGCCGGGACCGGCCGCGTCCCGAGGGTCGGGTCGTCCGCCAACTCCCAGTCGTGGCACACCTCGTCGACGACCAGGGGATGCAGGGTCAAGGTGCCGTCGGGCGCGAGGTGCATCCGGACGAAACCCTTGCAGTCCTCGACGGCTTGGCCCGACATCTGCCACCCGAACGCCTGACCGTGCCGGGCGAGCAGCACGTACAGCGCGAACGCCTCGCTGCCGAACACCCAGCCGACAGCCGCCGCCCAGATCGCCCCGACGGTCACGATCCAGCCCGACCCCAGTCCGGACAGGTCGGCGGCCACCAGCGCGAGCAGCGCACCCTCGGCGACCAGCAGCTGCAGGAGCATGGCGGCGACGGCGGTCGACGGCTTGCGCGGTCCCCGCCCGCGGGTGCGGATCAGCCCGATCGCCCACGGCAGGAGCAGCACCGCGGTGGCGATGATCGTGACGCGCAGGCCCAGGACGACCGTCGGGCCGACCGTGGCGCTCTTGACCGCGGCGACCGGTGTCAGGTCGACGACCAGGCCGAGCATGCTGCTCAGCGCCAGGAGCGCGACGACGTGCACTCCGGCGGCCATCATGCCGAACCCGGGGTTGCGCCGGGGCAGCCAGAACCGCGACCACGGCGCGGCGAGCCGGCGCGACCAGCGGGCGGAGGTGTCGCGGTCCGGGTAGCACACGTCCGCCCGGGCGAACCGCGACGATTCCTCGCCCTTCTGCAGCACCCGTGACCTCGCGGGCGGCAGCGGCAGCAGGTCGGGCAGGTCGTGCGTGGCCGACAGGTAGGCGCCGCCGAGGCCGCAGGTGACCATCTGCCGCCGCTGCGCGTCGGGAGGCAGCACGGGCTCGGTTCCGGTCTCCTGCGCGGCGTTCACCGGCGTGGCGTCCTCGCCCGGCCAGCGCTCGGCGAAGCGCGCGTAGTGGTGGCTGTCGCCGGTGATCCACAGCCGGACGGACGCGCCGGTCTGCTCGATCAGCCCCTCGGCGTCGTGGCGGGTGCGGATGTAGTTGCGGTCGAACCAGTGCAGCGAGTTGAAGGCGTCGCGATGCTTCTCGTCCGCCGTCTCCACCCACGTCGGGGTCGCGCAGCAGAGGATCACGCTGTCACCCGGCTGCAGCTCCGCGGTCAGGTAGCGCGTGAAGTACCGCAGCTGCGGGGCGTCGACCTCGCTGCCGAACTGGGTGTCGAGGCCGACGAGCCACCACCGGTGCGGCAGCTGGACCGCGAAGTAGCTGCGGGTCTGCCGCGTCCGCCAGCCGCCGATCGAGCGCCCCTGCGCGAACACCCGGAGGAACGACGTGAGCCCGTCGTACCAGTCGTGGTTCCCCGGCAGCACGAACATCGACGGCGCCACTGCGGCGTCCGGCAGGGCGCTCCGGTAGGGGCCCTTCATGCGGTTGTCGTACTCGCGCGCCGACGCCGTGGGGTAGACCTCGTCGCCGCCCAGGACGAGCACGGAGGCGCGGGGCAGCGCCCCGACCTGCTCCCCGCCTGGTGGCGGCTCGGGCTCGAGCTGCTCGGCCGCGAGCAGCCCGGCGACGGTGCGGGTGGCGTCGAACCCGTCGCCCAGGTCGGCGACGAAGTCGAGCCAGAGCTCACCGTTCGGCGACCGCACCGCGAGGGGCGTGGCCTGGAGCGCCTCCTGCACCTCGCGTTTGTCGGCGTAGCTGGCGAAGACCGACGACAGCACCACCTTGATGGCGGTCCGCCACAGTTCGCCCGGCGACAGCCAGCGCACGGAGTCCTCCGGCCGGAAGCCCAGAACGTCTTCGTGCGCCCGCAGGTCCTCGACCCTCATCCCGCGCCACCTCCGCCGCAGACCGGCGCGTGCCTCGGCGCCGTCAGGGGTCAGCGTGCCGAAGACGGCGCACCTCCGCGACGTCGATCTGCGTGCGGTCGCGACGCGGCGGCGGGCTACCTCAGCGCCGGAACCGGGACCAGGTCCAGCACCCGGCCCGGCGTCACGTCGGCCATGCAGGCGGGGCCGACCGGCGAGAGCGGACACTGCGCCTCCCACCAGCAGACCTGCTCGGTGATCGAGGTGGGCCGGCGGTGCGGGCAGTCGGGCAGGCCCTGCAGGTCGACGCCGAGCGGGCCCAGGCCGTACCGGGAGGCCGCGGTCGGACCGAAGATCCCGACGGTGCGCGCGCCGACGGCCGCGGCCATCCGCATCGGGCCCGTGTCGCCGCCGACGACGACCCCGCCGCGCCTGCCCACCGCGGCGAACACCGACGCCAGCTCGCGCAACGACAGCGGAGGCAGCAGCCGGGCGGGGCCGCCGCGCCACGCCTCGAGTACCGCCGGCTCACCGGTGACGAGCGCGCGCCCGGCCAGCGCCGTAGCCAGCTCCCGCCAGTGCGGCCACTGCTTGACCGCCATCCCGGCCGACGGCACCAGCACGACCGGTCGGGCCTCGTCGTCGAGCACGCGGTCGCCCTCGACGCACTCCGCGTCCGTGAGCACGATGTGGGGCTGCAGGCCGACGTCGTGCGGATGGATCACGTGCTCGCTCGCGAGGATCCGCAGGTAGCGGGCGCTCACCGGCTCGTCGGGCGGGGGGCTGCGCCAGAGATTGGTGACCGACTGCGGGGCGAGCTCCTCGATGGCGTCGGCGATCCCGTCGTAGCGGGTGGTGGTGACGACGAGATCCGGGCGCCACCGGTCCAGCTCGGCGAGCACCGCAGCCCGCTCCCGGCCGCGCTCGGCGTGGGCGACCACGGTGACTGCGGGGTCGTGGCGCAGCAGCGCGTCGCCGGGCTGGTGGGTGAGCACGCGCAGCTGGGCATCGGGGTGCCGCCGATGCAGCGCGTGGATGACGGGCAGGACCATGACGAGGTCGCCGAGCCCGCCCAGCAGGTCGACGACGAGGATCCGGTCTCTATCGGGCATGTTGCTCCTGGCCACGCAGCACCTCGGAGTACACCGCGCGGTGGGTGACGGCGATCTCCTCCCACGAGCGGCCGGCCATCAGGGCCGCTCCGCCCGCGGCCACTTTACGACGCAGCGGCTCGTCGTCGAGCAGGCGGGCCAGGCCGTCGACCAGGACCAGCGCGTCACGGACGCGGGGAGCGACCACGACGGAGGTTCCGTCGACGAGGTCGGGATCGGGCGTGTCCGCCGCGGTGACGAGGGTCGGCAGGCCGTGCGCGAAGGAGGAGAGCAGCGCCCCGCTCTTCGTGGTGGCGCCTGCGGTGAACGGGAAGGCGCCGATGTCGGCCGCGTGCAGCGCGGCCGAGACCTCCGCGGCCGGCAGGTGCCCGGTGATCGTGACGTGGCGGGCCACACCGCACGTCTGCGTCCACTCCGTCAGCTCCTCGCGGAAGACCCGGGCCTCCTGCTCGGGCAGTGCGAGGGAGGTGAAGCCGCCGAGGATCAGCAGGTGCAGGTTCCGGCCGGCGCCGCGCAGCCGGGCCAGCGCCTCGATGAGGTAGCGCAGGCCCTTGACCGGGTGCACGAACCCGAAGAAGGCGACGACCTGGGCGTCGAGGGGGAGACCGAGGCGGCGGCGGGTCTCGTCGCGGTCCGCGGGGCCCAGATCGGGGACGTTCGGTGCCAGCGGTACCTGCACAGCCGTGCGACCGAACCGCTCCTGCAGCACGCGTGAGTGGCCGGCGTTCGTGGTGAGCACGGCGCTGCTGCGCGGGACGAACCGCCAGGTCTCGCGGTCCCACAGCCGGGCGCGCTCCAGCGGCCGCCACATCGCACCGGGCAGCCAGCGCGGCGACGACCACCAGCCGTACTCGTGGAGGGTGGTGACGAACGGCAGGCCCCGCGCCATGTCGGGCAACAGGCCGGGACGTGCCGAGAAGCCGAACGCCGACGGCGCGAACTGGACGTGCACGATGTCGGGCCGGAGCGACTTCAGCCGCTCGGCCGCCTCCCGCGGACCGAGGACCGGCACCGGGAGGACGTTCTCGCCGGCGTCGCGCAGGGCTGCGGTGAGGTGGCGGACGTAGTCGGCGACGCCGTCCCGTTCGGGGTCGGCCCGGCCCTGCACCATGGCGATGCGCACCCGGCCATCTTCCCGATGCACAGGGCGGCAAACCGGCCGGCCCCGACCGGGCGACGCCTCAGGCCCACGTGAGGGTCGCCCCCGATCGGCTCAGGCCGGGATGTCGACCGCCACCCGCGTGTGACCGTCCGACTCGGCGGCACTGCGGGCATCCTGCGGAGGCGCCGCCCGGCGCCGGGGCAGGCGCACGGTGAACACCGCGCCCACCTCGTTCACGACCGAGATCGCACCCCCGAGCCGGTGGACGGCCTGTGCCACCAGGGCCAGGCCGACGCCGCGGCCCATCGGGCGGTCCGTCGGTTTGGTGGTCCAACCGCGTTCGAAGGCGTGCGCCGCGGCGTCGGGGCCCAGCCCGGGGCCGCTGTCCGCGACGACGATCTCCAGCTCCTCGACCCCGTCGACGGTCAGCGTCCCGGCTTCCAGCCGGACCCAGCGCGGCTCCGGCGTGGCCGCGGTGGCGTCGACGGCGTTGTCGATCAGGTTGCCGACGATCGTCACGAGGTCGCGCGGATCGGCCACGCCGGCCGGGATGTCCAGGTCGTCGTCGACGCACAGCTCGACCCCGCGCTCGCTCGCCTCCGCGGCCTTGCCGAGCACGAGCGCCGCCAGCTCGGGCTCCCCGATCGCACCGACGACGACGTCCGTGAGGTGCTGCGCGACGGCCAGCTCCGTCGCGGCGAACCGCAGCGCCTCGTCGGCGCGGCCCAACTCGATCAGCGAGATCACCGTCTGCAGCTGGTTGGCCGCCTCGTGCGCCTGGGCCGAGAGCGCCTCGGCGAACCCGCGGATCGTCTTCAACTCGCTGACCAGCGAGCGCAGCTCCGTGTGGTCGCGCAGGGTGACCACCGTGCCCAGGTCCTGCCCGGCCCAGCGGGCGGCCGCCTGGTTGACCACGACGACGCGGTGGTCGGTCAGGAAGATCTCGTCGCCGCGCTCGCCCCCGGCCGCGAGCGCCGTCCCCAGCGCCGACGGGAACCCGAGCTCGTCGATGCGGCGGCCGATCGCGTCGTCGGGCAGCGCGAGCAGCCGGCGGGCCTCCTCGTTGAACAGCTGCAGCCGACCCGCACGGTCGAGGAGCAGCAGGCCCTCGCGGACCGCGTGCAGCACGGCGTCGTAGTACTCGTACATCCGGCTCAGCTCGGCCGGCCCCAGGTCGTGCGTCGTGCGCCGTAGCCAACGGCTGGCCAGCCAGGAACCGGTACCGGCCGTCAGCAGCGCAATCACCGTGGTGCCCGCCAGCACCGGCAGCTGGCGGGTCATCTCGGCGCTGACGTGGTTGATCGTCCGGCCGACCGCGACGAGGCCGGCGATCCGTCCCGCGACGACGATCGGGACCACGGCGCGGACCGACGGCCCGAGGGTGCCGGTGAAGGTCTCGACGACGGTCCCGCCGGCTGCGGCGGGCGCGATCGTCCCCCGGAACTGCCCGCCGATCTGCGTGACGTCGGGGTGGCTGTAGCGGATGCCCTCCGTCGTCATGACGACGACGAAATCGGTACCGGTGTCGCGGCGGACCTGCTCGGCCAGCGGCTGCAGCACGGACGTGGGGTCGGGCGCCGACAGCGCCCACGCCACGACCGGCGCGGCGGCCAGGGTGCGGGCGACGCCGAGGACCTCGTCCTGCGCGGCGTCGGAGTTCGCGGTGGAGGCGTTGGAGTAGGCGGCGAGCCCGGCGCCGACCAGCACGACGAGGATCACCGCGGCCTGGAACGCGAACAACTGGGTGGCGAGACTCCAGGTGCGGGGCCTCCGGAGACGCGCGTGTCCGGGGCGTCGGCCCACCGCGGCGGGGGCGTCGCGCCGGGCGGCTCCCGGACGCCCTCGCAGGTCGTCGTCCACGTTCGCCTCCTGCCCGGGCCTCGGTGCACCGAAAAGTGGCTGTGGCTACATCTACCGCACCGACCACCACTTTGGGTGAACCACCCGGGATCAGCGCAGATCAGGCGGGCGGTTGTGATGCGGGTCGGGCAGGTACCGGTACTCGAACTCGGGACGGCCGGTGCCGCCGCCGTAGCGCGCCTGCCGGCGGGCGAGGCCGGCGTCGACCAGGTACTCGAGGTAGCGGCGCGTCGTCACCCGCGACATGCCCAGCTCCCGGGCGATCTCCGCGGCGGACCGCGCGCCGACCTCCTCCTCGGCCTCCGGGTGAGCCCCCCGGGCGTCCCGCTCCAGGGCCGTGCGCAGGGAGGCGACGACCGTCTGCAACGACTCGCGGCCGATCCCCTTCGGCAGGCCCGCGTTCTCGGTGGTCTGCCGGAGCGCACCGAACAGGTTGTCGATCTCGCCCTGGGCGACGGGTAGGTCCTGCTCGGCCAGCGAGGCGCGGTAGGCGGCGTACCGGTCGAGCTTCTGTCGCACCACCGCCGAGGTGAAGGGTTTGACCAGGTACTGCGTGACCCCGAACGACACCGCGGCCTGCACCACGGACAGGTCGCGGGCCCGGGTGGTGGCGATGACGTCGACGGTCAGCCCGGCGGCCCGCAGCCGGCGGAGCACCTCGAGCCCGGACATGTCGGGCAGGTAGATGTCGAGCAGCACGAGGTCCACGCCGCCCGCGACGGTGCGCTTGAGTGCCTCGCCGCCGGTGCGGACGTGGCCCGCCACGCCGAACCCGGGCACCCTGCCGACGTGCAGCGCCAGCGCCTCGGCTGCGGCGGGTTCGTCCTCCACGATCAGGACGCGAATGCGCTGGTTCTGCGTCGACACCGACACAGACCCTGCCTGGCGGGACGTCGGAACGCAACGTCGTGGCGTGAAGCCGCGGACCCCGTACCGAGCGAACGCGGCGTCGGGTAAGCCAGATCTACCCAACGCCGCGGTCGCTCAGTTCCGGCCCGCCCGGGTCCGCCCGATCACAGCGGCTTGGCCTCCACGCGCGGGTAGTCCGGGCGCCACATCGCCTCGTGCACCTGCTGGATCGCGTTTCCGAGCTCGGCCTGGGCCAGGCCTTCGGTCACAGCGGCTTCGGCGACGGCGATCGCGACCGCGGCCGACACCGGGCGCAGGTCGGAGACCGGCGGGAGCAGCGGTGCGCCCGGCCGACCGGCGTCCGAGAGCCGGGCGACCGCGTCGGCCGCGGCAGCGATCATGCCGTCGCTGATCCGTGACGCGCGAGCGACCGTGACGCCGAGCCCGAGGCCCGGGAAGACGAGAGCGTTGTTGGCCTGGGCGATCCGGTAGGTGACCCCGTCGAGCTCGACGGGTGCGAACGGGCTGCCGGTGGCGACCAGTGCGCGGCCTCCGGTCCACGCGAGGACGTCGGCGGGCATCGCCTCGGCCTTCGACGTGGGGTTGGACAGCGGCATGATGATCGGCCGGTCGGTGTGGGCGGCCATGTCGCGGACGATCTGTTCGGTGAACGCCCCGGACTGGGTCGACGTCCCGATGAGCATCGTGGGCTGCACGTGCCGCACGACGTCGGCCAGGCCCGGCCGCGACCCCGCAGAACCCCAGCTCTTGATCTCGTCCCACGGGCGGGCGTACGGGACCTGGAAGTCCAGCAGGTGCTCGCGCCGGTCGTCGCCGAGGATGCCGTGCCGGCCCAGCGGCCAGAACCGCCGCGTCGCCTCCTCGTGCGAGAGACCCTCGCGGACCATCTGGTCGCGCATCATGTCCGCGATCCCCAGCCCGGCCGTACCGGCGCCGTGGATGACGACCCGCTGGTCGCGCATCCGCGACCCGGCCGCCCGCACGGCGGAGAACGCCGCAGCCAGCACGACGGCGGCGGTGCCCTGCATGTCGTCGTTGAACGTGCAGACCTGCGTCGCGTAGCGATCGAGGATCCGCCGCGCGTTCGAGGCGCCGAAGTCCTCCCAGTGCAGCATCGCGTTCGGGAACAGCTTCTGGCACGCGGTGACGTAGGCGTCGATGAGCTGGTCGTAGCGCTCGTCGCGGATCCGGGCGTGCCGCTCCCCCAGGTACATCTCGTCGTTGAGCAGATTGAGGTTGTCGGTGCCCACGTCGAGCACCACCGGCAGCACCCGGTTGGGATGGATGCCGGCCGCCGCCGTGTACACCGCGAGCTTGCCGACGGAGATCTCGATCCCGCCCACGCCCTGGTCACCGATCCCGAGGATGCCTTCGGAGTCCGTCGCCACCAGCAGGTCGACGTCCTCGGCGCCCAGCCCGGTGTTGCGCAGCGCGGTCTCGACCTCCTCCGGGTGGTCGACCGACAGGTACACCCCACGGGGACGGCGGAACTCGTTGGAGAACTGCTCGATCGCGAGGCCGACCGTCGGGGTGTAGACGATCGGCAGCATCTCCTCGATGTGCTCGGAGAGCAGCTTGTAGAACAGCACCTCGTTGCGGTTGCGCAGGTTGGTCAGATACACCCACTTCGCCAGATCGTCCGCGGCGCGGCGGAACTGGGCGTACGTGCGCCGCAGCTGCCCGTCGAGCGTCGACACCCCCGACGGCAGCAGCCCCGTCAGCCCCAGCTCCCGGCGCTCGGCTTCGGTGAACGCCGTCCCTCGGTTGATCATCGGCGACCCGAGCACCGACACCCCGCGCGCCGAGATACGCGCGGTGTAGCGGCCGTCGTCGGTCCGGACCAGTTCGTAGCTTCCCTCGGGCATCTGCGGGCTCTCCGTCATCGAGTCGTCTTCTCGGGCGTGTGTTCCGGGGCTTGTCGGAAATGGTGCCGGGGCGGGGGGACCACCGCCGGATGGTCCCCCCGCCCCGGGGTTCGTGACTAGCGCGCTGCGCCGACCGGTGTCGGCTCGGCCACCCGCTCCGCCGTGCCCTCGTGACCCACCACGGGGCGCTCGGCCAGCGTCGGCGCCTCGGTGTCGTCGATCATGGTGGCCTCGTCGAAGGGGTCGCCGCCGTCGAGCACCAGCTTGGCCCGGTCGCGGTCGAACTCGCCGACCCACCGACCGATCAGGAGCGTGGCCACGGCGTTGCCCGAGAAGTTGGTCAGGGCGCGGGCCTCGGACATGAACCGGTCGATCCCGACGATCAGGCCGACGCCGTCGACCAGGTCGGGGCGGTGCGCCTGCAGTCCGCCTGCGAGGGTCGCCAGGCCGGCGCCGGTGACGCCGGCGGCCCCCTTCGAGGCGATCATCATGAACAGCAGCAGCGAGATCTGCTGGGCCACCGACAGCGGGCTGCCCATGGCGGAGGCGATGAAGAGCGACGCCATCGTCAGGTAGATGGCGGTGCCGTCGAGGTTGAACGAGTAGCCGGTGGGCACGGTGATGCCGACGACGGGCCGCGAGACACCCATGTGCTCGAGCTTGGCGATCAGCCGCGGCAGGGCCGACTCGGACGAGGAGGTCGAGACGATGAGCAGGTACTCCCGGCCCAGGTACTTCATCAACTTGAAGATCGACAGACCGGTCACGACGCGGAGCAGCGTTCCGAGCACGAGCACCACGAACAGGAAGCAGGTGATGTAGAAGCCCAGCATGATCTGACCGAGAGCCGCCAGGGCGGACCAGCCGGTCTCACCGACGACCGCGGCGATCGCGCCGAACGCGCCGATCGGGGCCGCCCACATGATCATCGAAAGGACCCGGAAGACGACGCGCTCGAAGTGCTTGATCCCGCGCAGGACGGCCTGCCCGGAGCTGCCGAGGCTCTGGACGGCGAACCCGACGAAGAGCGCGACGAACAGCGTCGACAGCACGGACTCACCGATCAGCGGCGACACGAGCGTGGTCGGGATGATCCCCAGCAGGAACTCGGCGGTGGTCTGCGCCTCGCCGCTCGCGGCCTTCTCGGCGGCGGCCCGGCCCGCCTCGCTGATCACGAGGCCCTGACCCGGGTGCAGGATGTTGCCGACGACCAGGCCGATGATCAGCGCGACGGTCGACATCGCGATGAAGTAGAGCAGCGCGAGCCCGCCGACCTTGCCGACCTTCGCGGCCTGGCGGATCGAGCCGATGCCGAGCACGATCGTGCAGAAGATGACCGGCGAGATCATCATCTTGATCAGGTCGACGAAGCCCGTGCCCAGCGGCTTGAGCGCCTTGCCGAGACCCGGGGCGACGAGGCCCACGACGATCCCGGCGAACACGGCCACGATGACCGCGATGTAGAGGTAGTGGGTGCGGTCCTTCTTCTTGACAGGTGGCTGTGCTGCGCCCTCTGGGGCTACCGCTGATGACTGGGACAAGACGTCCTCCCGACGACCGACGACTCCGGCGGTTGTCGCCGGTGGTGGCGACGACCTACGAGGAGAAGAGTGCGGGCCGCCGCACCGTGCACCGGGGTTTCGTTCATTGCGTGCACGAATGAGGACGAGAGGCCGGCTACTCCTGCGCCTCGCCGTAGGCCACGACCGACAGGAAGCGGATCGGCAGCGCGAGCAGCTCCTGCGGTCCGTGCAGGCCCTCGCCGTCGAGCTGCAGGGCGTCACCCGGGCCGAGGGTGTACGTGGCGTCGCCGTGTCCGTAGACCATCTCGCCCTCGAGCATGAACAGCAGTTCCGTGCCGGGGTGCTGGAACAGCGGGAAGACCTCGGCGCGCTCGGTGAGCGTGACGAGGTGGGCCTCCATCCTCTTGTGCGGGCCGCGCAGCTGGCCGAGCAGCGTGTACTCGTGGCCGACCCGGCTGCCCCGCGCGACGATCTGCGCCCCGCCGTCGGCCGGGGTGAACACCGCCTCGCGGTCGTCGACGTCCGCGCCCAGGAACAGCGCGGTCACGGGCACGTCCAGCGCGGCGGCGAGCCGGGCGAGCGTCGTCAGGCTGGACGACGTCAAGCTGTTCTCGATCTTCGAGAGCATCGCCTTGGAGATACCGGCACGCACCGCGAGCTCGCCGACGGTCATCCCGCGCGCCCGCCGGTGCCGGCGCACCTGCACGGCGATGGCCCGCTCGAGCAGGCCCTCGACGCCCCGGTCCTCGTTCGCGGTCATGTGCCCGACACCCGACGGACAGCCGGATCACCGTCGATCGCCATGAAACGCAGCTTCCCCGGAGGAAACGGCCACCGGGTTACCTCCGCGTGACACCATGTGACGTCGACGTGATCCTTGGCCGGCGCGGGATCAGGAGTGGTGCGGGCGCTCCGGCGTGGCGGTCTCCAGCGGCACGTCGACGGCCCGCACCAGCCCCAGCTGCACCGTCTGGCGCGGCAACACCGCGTCCAGTGCCCAGTCGGCCAGCGTGCGGATCCGGTTCCCCGGCATCGCCGTCAGGTGGTAGCCGCGGGTCACCGCCTTCGCCGGCAGGCCCGCCAACGGCACGTGCAGCGGGTTCGCCGCGGCGTCACGGCCGCCCAGTTCGACGACGAACCCCAGGTCGTGGTGCTTGTACCGGCGCGCGGTGCCGTGCCCCAACGAGGCGGCGACGTTGCGGGCCACGAGCCTGCCCTGCCGCTCGGCGTGCTGGGCGGTCATCGCCGTCGACTGGCCGGGG
Source organism: Pseudonocardia charpentierae (assembly GCF_031845345.1). Lineage (NCBI taxonomy): Bacteria > Bacillati > Actinomycetota > Actinomycetes > Pseudonocardiales > Pseudonocardiaceae > Pseudonocardia > Pseudonocardia charpentierae. The sequence continues at coordinate 100,981 of NZ_JAVREJ010000019.1, forward strand.
CGGGTCACGTCGGGGACGGCCGCCGCGTCGCCACTGGCGAACACCTCCGGGTGGCCGGGCACACGCATGAACTCGTCGACGACGACGCGACCCTTCTCCGTCTTCAACCCCAGGCTCTCGAGGAGCGGGTCGGCCCGGACGCCGACACACCAGATCAGGCTGCGGGTCGCGACGTTCTCGCCGGTGGTGAGCCGGACGGCGTCGTGCCCCGCCTCCTCGACGGACACGCCCATCCGGACCTCGACGCCGCGCTCCCGCAGCACCCGGTCCGCCGTGCCTGACAGGCGCTCGTCGAGCTCGGGCAGCACCCGCTTCGCGGTGTCGAGGAGCATCCAGCGCACCGGCTGGTCGCGCAGCTCGGCGTGTGCTCTGCGCAGGTTGTCGGTGAGCAGCACCCCCTGGGCGGCCACCTCCGTGCCGGTGTAGCCCGCGCCGACCACGACGAACGTGAGGCGCGCCGCCCGCTCGTCGGCGTCGTCCGTGTCGGCGGCGAGCTCGAACTGGCGGACGATGTGATCGCGCAGGTACAGCGCCTCGGGCAGCCCGCGGAAGCCGTGGGCGTGTTCGGCGACGCCGGGGATCGGCAGCAGCTTGTTCACGCTGCCGACGGCCAGCAGCAGGCGGTCGTAGGTGATGGCGTCACGCCCGCCCTCGGGGTCCGACCAGCCGACGCGCTTCTGCGCCAGGTCGATGTCGTCGACCTCGCCGAGCACGACCCGCACCCCCGGCAGGCTCGCCGCGAGCGGCACCGCGATCCGCCGCGGTTCGAGGACGCCGGCGGCCACCTCCGGGAGCAGGGGCAGGTACAGGAAGTAGTCGGTGCTGTTCACCAGCACGATCTCGGCGTTGCCGCCCAGCCGCTTCGTCAGGTTGCGGGCGGCGTGGAAGCCGGCGAACCCGCCCCCGACCACCACCACCCGGGGTCGATCGGTCATGTCGTCCTCCGTAGGTGCAGGTCTTGCGGCGGGATGCCCCGATAGCAGTTTCCTGCAACGGGTATCCCGGTCACATGGCCTCTTCCCCGAAAAAGACGGACAAGGGCAGCGACATCCCGAGCACGATCCAGCGCTCGGGCAGGAAGGCGCAGGAGACGTGGTCGAAGACGCACGACTCCGCGGTCGACAGCTACGGCGAGGGCGAGCGGGCGCACCGCACCGCGTTCTCCGCGCTCAAGCACACCCACGAGAAGGTCGGCGACCACTGGGAGCCGAAGGAGAAGGGCAAGAAGGGCCCGTCGGACGAGCAGGCGGCCACGGGCAACCGCGACTCGGACAAACCGACCGCAGGCGGCGTCGACGCGAACGCGAGCAAGAAGCACCTGCAGGAGGTCGCGCGCAAGCTCGACGTCAAGGGCCGCTCGAAGATGGACAAGTCGGAGCTCGTGGACGCGATCCAGAAGGCCAACGACCGGGCGACGGCCAAGGCGCGCGCCTGATCCGCCCCGCTGCCGATCCTCGCGAGTCGGCACGTTCGTCAGCGCGAACCCCGGGTACGACTCCGCCCGCATCGAGGAGGATCACCATGCGCACCGCGACACTCGTTCCCCACGCTGTGCAGCCGGTACCGCCGGGCCCCCTGCCCCCACCGGGTCCGCCCGACCCGGGCCCACTGCCCACGCCCGGTCCACCCGGCCCGTCGCCCATGCCCGAGCCCACGCCGGGCCCGCTGCCCACACCGCCGGATCCGCTGCCCCCGGCGCCGGGACCCGTCCCGGTTCCGCCCGGCCCGCCGCAGCCGGTTCCCGAACCGGCGCCCGATCCGCAGCTGAAGGGCGCCGCCACACCCCTCTGACACGACGGACTTCTTCGACCGGTCTCGATCGGGCTACTGCTACCCAACGTAGCTACTGTGTGCACACAGAGTAGCTTCTTCTCGTGCGGATCCCTCTTCTCGCGAGCGCCGGCGTCGGTGCCTGTGCGCTCGCCCTCGCGGTTGCCGTCCCCGCCGCCGCGGCCAGCTCCCACAACGTCAGCGCCACCGTGTTCGGCGCCGACAGCGGGTCGAAGGCTGTGACCTACGACCCCGCCGTCGTGCCCACGGGTGCGCAGATGTCGGTGAACATCAGCCAGGCGGCGGACGGGACGGTCGTCGCCCTCGAGGTCGACGGCCTGCTCCCGAACCGGGGCTACGCCGCCCACGCCCACGTGAACCCGTGTGGCGCGACGGGCGCCGACGCCGGCCCGCACTTCCAGCACGCCGTCGACCCCGCGGCCGGTCCGGATCGCCCGTCCGTCGACCCCGCGTACGCGAACGCGGACAACGAGGTCTGGCTCGACCAGCAGACCGACGCCAACGGCGACGGGCGTGCCGAGGCCGAGCTCCCGTTCACGTTCGCCGGCAACCGGTCGCCACGATCGGTCGTCGTCCACGCGGCCGAGGCGACCGCGACCGACGCGGGACATGCGGGCAGTGCGGGCGATCGCGCAGCCTGCATCACGCTGCCCGTCACCTGAGGCGAGCGGGTCCCGCCATCGACGAGTAGCGGCGGGACCCGCTCAGTCCCGGTTCGGCAGCGCCTCCTGGATCTTGGTCTTGATCCCCTGGGCCACGAGGTGCAGCCCGCCCGGGTCGCCCTTCGCCATCGCCTGCATCATCGACTTGACCTCGGCGAACTCGGCGTGCGGTGGGATCGGCGGCACCTCGGGGTCGCAGTACACGTCGAGCACCGCCGGCCGGTCGGCGGCCAGCGCCGCGTCCCAGGCCGGCCCGAGCTCGTCCGGCGATTTCACCGTGATCGCCAACAGGCCGATGCCACGCGCGAAGTCGGCGTACGAGACGTCGGGGAGCACCTGGCTCTCCTCGAACTTCGGCGCGCCGCCCATGGCGCGCAGCTCCCACGTGACCTGGTTGAGGTCGTTGTTGTGCAGGATCGCGGTGATCAGCCGCGGGTCGGACCAGCGGTCGGCGTACCGCTTCATCGTCAGCAGCTCGGCCATGCCGTTCATCTGCATGGCGCCGTCGCCGATGAGCGCGATCGCCGGGCGGTCGGGGTGGGCGAACTTGGCACCGATCGCGTACGGCACGGCCGCACCCATCGTGGCGAGGGTCCCGGAGAGCGAGCCCCGGACGTCGCCGCGCATCTTGAGGAAGCGGGCGTACCAGTTGGCGACGGAGCCCGAGTCGGCCGCGACGATCGCGTTGTGCGGCAGCCGCTCCGAGAGCTCCCACACGATCCGCATCGGGTTGACCGGCTTCGCGTCCAGCATCGCCTGGCGCTCCATCGTCCCCCACCAGGCGACGACGTCGTCCTCGATCTTCTCGCGCCACGCCCGGTCCGCCGGGCCGGACAGTTGCGGCAGGAGCGCCCGGAGCGTCGCGGCGGCGTCGCCGACGAGGTTGACCTCGATCGGGTAGCGCATCCCGATCAACGTGCCGTCGAGGTCGATCTGGACGGCCCGGGCCTTCCCGAACTCGGGCAGGAACTGGCTGTAGGGCATGTTCGAACCGACGATCAGCAGGGTGTCGCAGTCGCGCATCATCTCGTAGGTCGGGCGGGTGCCGAGGATGCCGATCGAGCCGGTGACGAACGGCAGCTCGTCGCTGAGCACGTCCTTGCCCAGCAGGGCCTTCGCGACGCCCGCGCCGAGCACGTCGGCGACCTGGGCCACCTCGTCCGCAGCGCCCCGCGCGCCCTGGCCGACCAGGATCGCGACCCGCTGCCCGGCGTTGAGCACCTCGGCAGCGCGGGCGATCTCGGCGGAGTGCGGGACCACTGTGGGCGCGTGCAGCGGCGGCGGGCTCGACGGCACCTGCTTGAACGCGTGCTGTGGCGGGCTGTACGCCTCGGCCTGCAGGTCGCTCGGAATGATGATCGCGGTGGGTGCGCGCCGGGTCATGGCCGTGCGGAAGGCGCGGTCGATCGCCAGCGGGAGCTGTTCGGGGACGTTGACCTCGACGAGGTACTCGCTCGCGACGTTCGAGAACAACGCCTGCAGGTCGACCTCCTGCTGGTAGGAGCCGCCCATCGCGCTGCGCTCGGTCTGGCCGACGATCGCGACGACGGGCACGTGGTCCAGCTTGGCGTCGTAGAGACCGTTGAGGAGGTGGATCGCGCCGGGCCCGCTCGTCGCCATGCAGACGCCGACCTTCCCGGAGAACTTGGCGTAGCCGACCGCCTGCAACGCCGACATCTCCTCGTGCCGGCTCTGGATGAACGCGGGCGAGTCGTCGGCCTTCCCGAACGCCGCGACGATCCCGTTGATCCCGTCGCCGGGGTAGGCGAAGACCTGCTCGACCCCCCACTCGCGCAGCCGCGCCAGTACCTGGTCGCCCACCGTCTCGGACATCGCACACCCTTTCGCGCCGACCCCCGCGTGCCGGTCCACCGCGGTCTACCCGACTTCGCCGCCCCGACACGGAGTTGACGGCGAGGCTCGACTGTTCGAACATATGTTCGTGTCCGAGCCGGCCATCCTGCACGCCGATCTCGACTCGTTCTACGCGTCGGTCGAGCAGCGCGACGACGCGCGGCTGCGCGGGCGGCCGGTCATCGTCGGCGGCGGGGTCGTGCTCGCCGCCAGCTACGAGGCGAAGGCCTACGGGGTGCGGACGGCGATGGGTGGGGGGCTGGCGCGCCGGATGTGTCCGCGCGCCGTGGTCGTGCCGCCGCGGTTCGCGGCGTACACCGCGGCGAGCCGCGCCGTCTTCGAGGTGTTCCGCGACACCTCGCCGCTCGTCGAGGGCATCTCGATCGACGAGGCGTTCCTCGACGTGGCCGGCCTGCGACGGATCGCGGGCTCCGCGCCGGAGATCGCCGCGCGGTTGCGGCGTGACGTGGCCGAACGGGTCGGACTGCCGATCACGGTCGGCGTCGCCCGCACCAAGTTCCTCGCGAAGGTGGCCAGCCGCGTCGCGAAGCCGGACGGGCTGCTTGTCGTCCCGATCGACGGTGAGCAGGCCTTCCTGCACCCGCTGCCCGTCGGGATGCTGTGGGGCGTCGGGAAGGTGACCACGGAGAAGCTGCACAGGCTGGGGGTGCGCACCGTCGCCGAGGTCGCCGAGCTGGGCGAGCCGGCGCTGGTGTCGCTGCTCGGCCCGGCCGCCGGACGCCATCTCTTCGCTCTCTCCGTCGGCCGCGACCCGCGGCCGGTACAGGGCGGACAGCGGCGCCGGTCCATGGGGGCGCAGCGCGCGCTGGGCAGCCGGCCCCGTCCTCCCGCGGAGGTCGACGCGATGCTGGCCGGGCTGGTCGACCGCGTCATGCGGCGAATGCGGGCGGCGCACCGTGTCGGCCGGACGGTCGTGCTCCGGCTGCGGTTCGCCGACTTCTCGCGGGCCACCCGGTCGCACACCCTGGCCCGGTCCACGGCCCGGACGGACGTCGTGCTCGAGGCTGCGCGGGGCCTGCTCGCGACGACGGCACCCCTGATCGCCGAGCGGGGGATCACGCTGGTCGGGATCGCGGTCGGTGGGCTGGACGACGAGGTCGGTGTGCAGTTGATCCTTCCGTTCGCCGAGCGGCGGGCGGTCACGCACCGGCCCGAGCCCGACCCGGCGCGGGAGTCTGCGCTCGACACCGCACTGGACGGCGTCCGCGACCGGTTCGGCTCGGCGGCGGTCACCCGCGGGGTGTTGCTGCGGCACGGGCAGGGGATGGAGGTGCCGATGCTGCCGGACTGAGGTTTCGCGGCACGACGGCGCGGACAGACCATGCCATGCCCGTAGTCACCGCTGATGCCGTCGTCGTCGGGGGCGGGCATCACGGGTTGGTCGCCGCCGCCCTGCTCGCCGATGCCGGTTGGGACGTCTGCCTGCTCGAGGCCACGGACGGGGTCGGCGGCGCCGTGCGCTCGGCGGAGCTGCACCCGGGCTTCACCGCGGATCTCTTCTCGGCGTTCTACCCCCTCTACGCGGCGTCGCCGGTCCTGCAGGCGCTCGATCTGGGGGCGCACGGGCTGCGCGTGTCGCACGCCCCGGTGGTGCTCGCCCATCCCCCGCGACCCGACGGGGATCGCGCTGCCCTGCTGTTCCGCGACCGGGAGGCGACGGCAGCGCGCCTGGCCGAGGAGCACGCGCGCGACGGCGACGCGTGGCTCGAGCTGTGCCGGCAGTGGGACACGGTCGGCGACGCGGTGTTGCGCACGCTCTTCACGACGTTCCCGCCGGTTCGTGGCCCGATGGCGCTGCTGCGGGCGATCGGCACGGCCGAAGCGCTGCGCCTCGCCCGGTTCCTCCTGCTGCCGGCGAAGCGGATGGGCGAGGAACTGTTCGCAGGCGAAGGTGCCCGCTTGCTGCTCGCGGGCAACGCCGCGCACGCGGACGCACCGGTCGACGCACCGGTCAGCGGGGCCTTCGGCTGGCTGCTGGCGATGCTCGGCCAGAAGCACGGGTTCCCTGTGCCAGTGGGGGGCGCGGGCGAGCTGTCCGCGGCACTGGAGCGGCGCGCCCGGACAGCCGGAGCGACGGTGCACTGCGGACAGCCCGTGGAGCGGATCGACGTGCGCGGCGGCCGGGCCGTCGCCGTGCACACCTCGAGTGGGCTGACCGTGCGGGCGCGCCGCGCCGTGATCGCCGACGTCAACGCGCCGCTGCTGTACCGGGAACTGCTGCCTGCCGACGCCGTGCCGGCCCGCCTGTTGCGCGACCTGGACAAGTTCGAGTGGGACACCCCCGTCGTCAAGGTCAACTGGGCGCTCGACGGCCCGATCCCCTGGCGCGCGGACGGCGTCGCCGACGCGGGGACGGTTCACCTCGGTGCGGACGAGCTCGGGCTCGTCCGGTGGTCGGCGGACCTGGAGTCGCGGACGCTGCCCGCGTCGCCGTTCATGTTGTTCGGCCAGATGACGACCGCCGACGCGAGCCGCTCGCCGGCTGGCACGCAGAGCGCGTGGGCCTATACCCACCTGCCGCGCGGGATCGACGACGACGCGTCGGCGGACGAGGTGGCCCGTCGCGTCGACGCGGTTCTCGAGGAGTTCGCGCCGGGGTTCGCCGGGCGGGTCGTGCACCGCCACGTCCAACGGCCCGGCGACATCTCGGCGACGGACCCCAACCTCGTCGGCGGGGCGGTGAACGGCGGCACGGCGCAGCTGTTCCAGCAACTGGTGTTCCGGCCGGTGCCGGGACTGGGGCGTGCCGAGACCCCGGTCGGCAACCTCTACCTCGGCGGCTCCTCAGCCCACCCCGGAGGCGGGGTGCACGGGATCTGCGGAGCCCTCGCCGCCCGCGCCGCGCTGGGCGACCACGGCAAGCTGGGCTTCGCACGCCGCCGCGCCGTCTCGGCCGCCCTCGACCTGGTCTACCGCTGACGTACGCGCGAGTCGGCACGTTTGGGCGAGCGAATGTGCGATTCGGAGCACTACCCAGAAACCACATTCGCAGTGCAGAACGTGCCGACTCGCGCTGACGAACGTGTCGACTCGCGCTGACGATCCGGCGGACTCGCGCTGACGAACGTGCCGACTCGCGGGTCAGCGGCGGCGGAGGAGGGCCGCTGCGCCTCCGGCCGCGGCGCCGACCGCGACCAGCCCTGCTGCCGCGGCACCGAGCAGGCCGTGGTGGCGGGAGGCCCAGAGTTGCGGGCTGCGCGACGTCGCCTGGTCGTCGAACCGGCCGTGGGCACCGTGGTCGCGGCCATCCGGGCCGTCGGCGGGCTCCCAGAGGTTCGTCGGCGCGTCCGCGCGCTGCGGCTCGTCGGTCTGCTGGGAGTCGATGCCGGTACGCCCCAGGTAGCGGTCGAGCAGGCCGCCCGCGAACTTGTCGCCGATCAGCGTCCCGACCGTCGAGCCCCCCACCCAGTACTCGCGGCGCTCCGGGTGGTCGCCCGCATGCAGGATCGCCCGCGCCACGACCTCGGGCTGGTAGATCGGCGGCACCGGCTGCGGCCGCCTCGGCAGCTTGGACAGCACCCAGTCGAACTGCGGGGTGTTCACCGCAGGCAGCTGCACCATCGTGATGTGCACGTCGCTCTTGTCGTGCAGCAACTCCGTGCGGACGGACTCGGTGAAACCCTGGATCGCGTGCTTCGCCCCGCAGTACGCGCTCTGCAGCGGGATGCCGCGGTAGGCCAGCGCCGAGCCGACCTGGACGATCGTGCCCCGGTTCCGCGACAGCATCCGCTCCAGAGCGGCCTTGGTGCCGTAGACGAACCCGAGGTAGGTCACGTCGGTGGTCCGCTTGAACTCCTCGGCGGTGACGTCGACGGCGCGGGCGAACACGGAGCTGAAGGCCACGTTCACCCAGATGTCGATCGGCCCGAACTCGGCCTCGGTGCGGTCCGCCGCGGCGTAGACCTGCTCGTGGTCCGCGACGTCCGTCGGCAGTTCCAGGGCCCGGCCGCCGGCTGCGCGGACGTCCGCGGCGGCTCCGGCGAGCCCTTTGGTGCCGCGCGCGAGCAGCGCCACCGACGCTCCGCGCTCGCCGTACGCCCGCGCGACGGCGCGTCCGACGCCGGCGCTCGCGCCCGAAACCACGACAACCGGTCGCCCGTTCATCGGCCCTCCCGTCGATCCCCCGGCGTTCACCGGGGCACCGCGTGAGCTACCCGCCCACGCAGGAGCGCAAGCACCCTGTCGTCTGAGCTGTCAGAGACGGACGGCCTTGGTGAACTTCATCCGGCCCATGTCGGAGACCTTGACCGGCTGCCCCTTGCGCGAGGCGTGGACGATCTTGCCGTTGCCGATGTAGATCCCGACGTGGCTGATCGGCTTGTAGAAGAACACGAGGTCGCCGGGCTGCAGGTTCGCCTTCGAGACCGGGGTTCCCGCCGACGCCTGTGCACGGGAGGTGCGCGGCAGCGACTTGCCGGCCTGCCCGAACGACCACTTGACCAGGCCGGAGCAGTCGAACGCGTTCGGGCCCATCGCACCCCAGCGGTACGGCGTGCCCAGCTTCGACAGGGCCTTGCTCACAGCGGCCTTACGGGCCGCGGCGGCCGACATCTCGGTCTTGTTGGCGACGGTCGTGAACTGCTTCTCGACGGCCGGGGTGAGCTTCTGCATCTCGGCGGTGACCCCACCGACGAGCTCGGCGACCTGCATCGTCGGCTGCTCCGGCGCCACGGGGGCGGCCACGGCGGGGGCGGCCAGCGCCTCGGGGGCGGGCGCGGGGGCGGCGCCCTGCACGGGGGGCAGCTCGCCGGTGGACTCGACCGGGACGGGCGGGCTGACCACCGCGGTGACGGCCGCGGCGCCGAGGATCGTCACCGTCAGCGCGGTACCGACCGGCTGGGAACGCACCCTCTGGGCCGGCACCGACGGCGCCGTCCGGCGCACGGGCCGGGGAGCGGCGTGCCGGCACGCACCGAAGGGCGAGCGGGCCGCCTCGTCGTCGTCGTGGAACAGCGGAGCCGCAGCACGAGCGGGGGGCTCGTCGTCGGGCACCGCGAGGAACGGGTCGGTCGGGGTCGTCGCTCCGAACAGGGCCACACCGTAGAGGCCGGCGTCGCCGAGGTCGCGGTCCTCGGGCATCCCCGCATCGAGAACGGCCACGCCGCCACGCGGCGCCGCGGCGCCTGCGTCGACCGCGAGCCGCTCGATGAGGGTGGTGACGAGGACGTCGGCGCCGGCACGGCCGGCGGCCCGATGCTTCGCTCGGTGCATGAACGGGTCCTTACGACCCCGGCGTGCCGGCACCGCGACCTGCGGTGGGCATGCTTCCGCCCTGCTGCTGTCGGGGCGCTCGTGGGGAGTTGCCGACGGGCGGGGAGCGGGGTGCCGGCTCGAGCGCGCCGGTCGACTCAGCCGTCGACCAGCGAGATGACCGTAACCGGACCGTGATGCCTTGCCGAGCAACTCCGCCATCCCCGTCGCCGACCGGACGGCAGGGAACGGTCACCAACAGGTGATGACGGCGAGCGGTTGCCCACTGTGCGTGACGGCACGCCCAGCGGTAACGCTGTCGCGTCCGGCGGCCGTCACCCGGCGGGGTGATCGGGCGAGATGCGCGCGAGCAGCGTCGGGACGTCCCATGTGGGCAGGGTGAGCACGCGTCGAACGGTGAGCAGGGGCAGCCGGGCGTCCTGAGGCTGCTCGGTCAGCTGGAACGCCGCGCGGTAGCCGGCCGCCTGCACGTGCGGCAACGCCGCCTGGTTCCACAGGCCGTAGGGGTAGGCGAACAGCTCGACGTCGTGCCCCACGACCTGCCCGAGCTGCTCACGCGGCTTCGCCAGCTGGGTCGACCAGTCCTTCTCCCCGTAGCGGGTGACGGGATGGTGGTCCCAGGTGTGGCTGGCGATGGTCATGCCGGCGGCGTCGAGCGCGCGGACGTCGTCGCGGGAGAGCCAGTTCGGCCTGTCCAGGACGACGGTCATGACGAAGAACGTGGCCGGGATCCCCAGCCGCTGCAGGATCGGCAGAGCGTTCGTGTACTGGCCGCCGGAGGCGTCGTCGAAGGAGACGAGCACGGCCTTGTCGGCGAGCGGTGTGCCGAGTTGCAGGTGGTCGACGAGCGCCTCGCCCGTCACCGGCTGCATCCCCGCGGCCAGCATCCCCTCGAGCTGGCGTTGAAGCACCGCAGGCGGGCAGATCAGTGGGCGGGCACCGGCACCGTCGGCGGCGGTGTACTCCCGGACCTGGTGGTAGCAGAGCACCGGCACGGTGCTGCGCGCCGCGATCTCCGCGGGCGTGCCCGGGGTGGGCGGGGCGGCCCGCGTCGTGTCGCCCGCCGCTTCGGGGTCGGCGCGCTGCGGCGTCCCGCGCAGACGGTCGACGACCGAGCAGCCGCTGAGCGCGGCGGTACACAGGGCAGCGGTCAGCAGGTCCCGGCGGCGCACGGACTAGAGGCTCCACCTCTCCGACGTCGCCGTGGCCCCGATCGGCGTCAAACCATCGGTTCGGGTGTCACCGGTGCAGGACATCCACCACCAACCGGGCGTTTGCTGAGACGAGGCTGATGAACCGGTCGCGTCGGCACGTACGGACCACCGGCTTCGCCACACTGAATCCGGGACCGTGGAGCTGGCCGTGGGCGAGCTGAGCGCCTGGCACTGGGTGATCGTCGTGGTCGTGGCGGCACTGCTGTTTTGGTCACTGCGTCCACCGCCCGGCCGACTGAAGCAGGTTAGCTCGCCTCATCTCGAGGGAGGTGAGCCGTGCAGACCGTCGCCACGCCGCTGCGGAACAGGCGGGTGCTCGTCGTCTCCGGTCTCGCCGCCCTGCTCGTGCTCACCGCGCTCGTCAGCCTCGCGGTCGGGGCCCGTCCGATCGGCGTCGGCGCCGTCTGGCAGGCGCTGTGGACGCCCAGCGGCACCGAGGAGGACGTGATCGTCCGGGGCCTGCGCGTGCCGCGCACGGTGCTCGGCATCGCCGTCGGGCTCGCGCTGGGCGTGGCCGGAGCGCTGATGCAGGGCCACACGCGCAACCCGCTCGCCGACCCCGGCCTGCTCGCCGTCAGCGCCGGCGCCGCGCTGGCCGTCGTCATCGGGATCTACGCCTTCGGCGTGACGACGCTGCTGGGCTACGTCTGGTTCGCCTTCGCGGGCGCCTTCGCCGCGAGTGTCGCGGTGTTCGTGCTCGGCTCGCTCGGGCCCGGCGGCGCCTCCCCGGTGTCGCTGGCGCTGGCCGGCGTGGCCGTCACAGCTCTCTTGGGGGCGCTGACCTCCGCGATCGTGCTCGTCGACGTCTCGACGCTCGACGCCTACCGGTTCTGGGCGGTGGGAGCGTTGGCCGGGCGCGGTCCGGACGTCGCGCTGCAGGTGGCCCCATTCGTGCTGGGCGGGCTCGTGATCGGTCTGGCGGGCGCTCCCGGGCTGAACCTGCTCGCGCTCGGCGACGACGTCGCCCGCGGCCTGGGCCAGAACGTGACTCTTGTGCGCTGGTCGGGCCCCGTCGCGATCACCCTGTTGACGGGCGCCGCGGTCGCCGCCTGTGGCCCGATCGCCTTCCTGGGGCTGGTCGTCCCGCACATCGCCCGCGCCCTCACCGGGCCGGACCACCGATGGCTCCTTCCGGCCGCGGGGCTCGCCGGCGCGGTGCTGCTGCTGGTCGCCGACATCGTCGGCCGGGTGGTCGCCCGGCCGGGAGAGCTGCAGGTGGGCATCGTGCTGGCGTTGGTGGGAGCTCCCTTCTTCATCGCGCTGGTGCGCCGACGACGGCTGGTGGCCCTGTGACCCACGTGACGGGTACCGACGGGGTCCGTCTGCAGGCCCGCGGCCTGCAGCTCGCCTACGGCGACAACGTCGTCGTCGACGACCTCGACCTCGACGTCTTCGACGAAACCGTCACCGCGGTGATCGGCCCCAACGGCTGCGGGAAGTCGACGCTGCTCCGCGCCCTCGCACGGCTGCTCCCGGCCCGCAGCGGCCACGTGCTGCTCGACGGCAGGCGCATCGACCGCACCCCCACCCGCGAGGTCGCGAAGGTGCTCGGCGTGCTGCCGCAGGCACCGGTGGCGCCGGAGGGTCTCACCGTGGCCGATCTCGTCGCCCGCGGCCGGCACCCCCACCAGACGTGGTACCGGCAGTGGTCGACGGACGACGAGTCGGCCGTCGGCGAGGCCCTCGCCTGGACCGGGATGACCGAGTTCGCCACCCGGACCCTGGATCAGCTCTCCGGCGGCCAACGCCAGCGTGCGTGGATCTCGATGGCGCTCGCGCAGGGCACCGACGTGGTCCTGCTCGACGAGCCCACCACGTACCTCGACCTCGCCCACCAGGTCGACGTGCTCGATCTCGTCGAGCGCCTGAACCGCGAGATGGGCCGCACGGTCGTGATGGTGCTGCACGACCTCAACCTCGCCGCGCGCTACGCGGGCCGCCTGGTCGCGATGCGGGCCGGCCGGATCGTGGCGTCGGGAACCCCGGACGAGGTGCTCACCGAAGACCTGCTGTGCGACGTGTTCGGCCTCGACGCGCGCGTGGTCCCGGACCCGGTCACGGGGACCCCGCTGGTGGTGCCGATCGGCCGGCGGAGCCGGGTGGACCCGGCCCGCCGGCCATGACGACGGCCCCGCCCCTAGCGGCCCACGGCCCGGGCCAGCCGCCCGGCCACCTCGTCGGCCACGGCGGGCAGGCTCAGCACGCTGCCGAACGCCAGCGCGGCCGACTGCTCGTCGTCCAGCGTGACGACCTTGCTCTCCTGCACGAGCTTGAGCTGGCCGTAGCCGGGCAGCGCCGCGAACGCGGCCTGCTCGGCCGGGGTGCCGGCCACCATCAGTGCGTCGGCGTCGTCGAGCGTCGGCAGCTGGTCCGACGGCATCGTCGCGAAGGAACCATTGCCCGCGAGCCGGTCGACCTGCGCCGGGACCTGGACACCGAGCTCCTTGAGGAACTGCCCGCGCAGGTCGTTGGAGCTCCACGCCTTGACCGACGCGGGGTCCGCAGGATTCGGCACGGCCATGGCGACGGTCGCCCCCGCGAGCTCGGGGTGGTTCTCCTCGACCTCGACGAACTTCTCCTCGACGTCCGAGACGATCCGGTCCGCCGCGGCGGGCAGGCCGAGCGCCGCACCCGTCAGCTTCGTCGCGTCCGCCCACGACACCCGACCATCCGTCGTGCCCGCGGGTGCGGCGACCGTCGGCGCGATCTTCGAGAAGGCGTCGTACTGCTCGCGCGTGAGGTCAGCGGTGATCGCGACGATCAGGTCGGGCTCCAGCGCGGCCACGGCGTCCGGCGTGACGTCGCCCGCGGGCAGCACCTGGGGCTGCTCGCCCTTGAGCTTGTCCGCGGCCCACGGCCAGGTCGCCGAGGGCCGGTTGCCCGTGAACTCGCGGATCGCGACGGGCACGGTACCCAGGGCGAGTATCGCGTCCTGGTCGGTGTAGCCGAGGGAGACGACCCGCTCGGGCGCCTCCTCGACGACCGTCTGGCCGTACTCGTGGGTGACGGTCGCGGGGAACACGGCGGCGGGAGCCTTCGGGCCGGAGGACGATCCGCCCCCGCTGCAGCTGGTGGCGGCGAGGAGGGCGACGACGAGTGTCGGAATCACCGGCCGAAGACGGCGGGACCAGGTCTGGTGGGGAGCCATAGCACACACTAACCCCCCGAATGGCGCCACGATCGTGTGCGTTACGTGAGGACTCAGGGCCGATCGAGTGCCTTGGTCAGAAGATCGAGCTGACCGGAGATCCATTCGACGTAGTCGTCGGTTCCGGCAGGCAAGGTCTCCCCCACCTCGACGACCGGCACGCCTGCAGCGCGCGCGGTCTGCTCGACCTGGTCGGTGACGGCCGTGCGGGTCTGCGCGTTGACCAGGAGCACCCGGACGGGATCGGCGCGGAAGAGGTCGAGCGTGGCGGCGACGACCGCGGCGGGCGGGTCGGCGTCCTCCTCGACGGCCTCGCTGAACTCCGGCGGCGTGGCGTCGACCAGGCCCGCGGCGTCGGTCAGGTACAGCGGCACCGGCTCGGTCACCGCGATGCGTGTGCCCGAGTGCGCAGCCTCGAGTGCGTCGACCCTCGCGACGAGACCGTCGATCCGTGCCCCGAACGCGTCGGCGTTCGTCGTGAACTGCGGGGCACCGGCCGGATCCGCCGTGCCCAGGTCGGCGGCGATCTGCCCGGCCAGCTTCTTCATCGTGGGCAGGCTGTACCAGACGTGCTCGTTGAACTCGCCGCCCGCGGGCGCCGACAGCCCGGACAGCGCGACGACGTCGATCACCGCGGCGTCGGGACCGGGCGCCAGCCGTTCGGCGAAGTCGTCGTAGCCGCCGCCGTTGACCACCACGAGCCGGGCCCGGGCGACGGCGGCCGCCGCGGCGGGCGGCGCCTCGTAGGAGTGCGGATCGGCGGCGGGGTCGTCGATCAGCGAGGTCACCGCGACCCGGTCACCCCCGACGGCCTGCACGAGGGCGCCGTAGACGTCGGTGGAGGCGACGACGGGGATCGTGCCGGGCGCGGGACCAGGAGCGGGGGCCGATTCGCCCGAGCCATCGCAGGCGGACAGGGCGAGCGCGAGGGCGAACAACCCGGGAAGGGCACGGAGCATCACCTGTCCGAGCCTAAACGACAACGATTGTCGTTTGCGACCGGGTCGGGAGCACGTGGGTTCCACAACACGCAAGCGCGTTCGCCGGACAGTCCCGGCTCCGTGCAGTACGCTGCGTACTATCCCAAACAGCAGTCGTCGAAGGAGTCCCATGAGTGCCCCGCAGAACGTCGTCGCCGATCTCGCCACCTTCGCCCAGCGCGGTCAGGCGGCCGCGTCGGACGTCTTCGAGTCGTGGACCAGCACGGTGCAGACGGTCAGCGACGCGGCGGGCACCCAGGCGTCGAGCTTCCGTCGGCTCGCCCGGGGCATGTTCGACCTCGCCGACCAGGCCGTGGTGATCGAGCGCGAGCTCGCCACGTTCCTCACGGTCAACGCTCAGGTCTCGGCCGCCGCGCTCGACACGTTCCGCAAGCTGACCGACACCGCGACCGGGGCCATCGAGGACGTGGTCCGGGCCTCGACCTGGGGCCGCTGAGCCAGGGTCAGGACGCCCGCGGCGGGCCGTCGGCGGGGTCGTCGTCCTCACGGGCCAGGGCGGCCAGGAGCCGCTGCCTGACCTGTTCCCGGGCCTGCGGATCGGGATCGAGCGCGCCACCCAGCGCGCCCAGCCGCCGGGCCAGCTCCACCTCGCGCTCCAGGTCGGGGTCGCCGCCGGGAGCGACGTCCGCACTGCCGTCCAGCGACGCCGCGAACCGCTCGGCGCCGTCGTCCGGTGTGGACGTCCCTTCGCTGCTCACTGGCTCCTCCCGATCCCCCGTCCGTCCCGGATACCCGGGACGGACGCACGGTAGGCGCTCCGTCCCGGGGTCACCCCCGGCGACGGCGCAACACCACGACGAGCAGCACCAGCAGGGCCGCCGCGACACCCGCCACGAGACCGGGTTTCTGGGCGGCGGTGTCCTTCGCCGCAGTCGCCCGGTCCACCGCCACGGTCCGCGCCTGGTCGACCTTCTGGTGGACGGTCGCGACCGCCTCGTCCTTGCGCTCGGCGACCCGGGCCTTGACGTCGAGCCGCGACGCCAGCGCGGCCACCGCGTCGCCGACCTCCTCGCGCAGGTCGTCGACGTGCTGCCGCTCCTCGTTGCTCAGCCGGTCGACCTCGGCCCGCAACTCTTCCGCGGAGACCGCACTGCCGTCGACGTAGGGCCGGTCGTCGGCGAGCGGTGGCACGCCGTTCGCCTCCGGCTGTCCCGTCGCCACCTCGTCCGGGCCCGTTCCCCCGGTGTCCTGCTGCGATGCGCCCGTGCTCATGGGTGTGCACCCTCTCCCGCCGCGACCGTCGCCGTCGATCCCGGATGATGTTCCCGGGAGTGGCCATACCATGCCGCTCGAAAGCCGCGACGGCGAGCCGCCGGACGGGCGTCAGATCTCGCGCAGCCCCGTGAGCAGGCGGTGCAGGGTGTCGGTGTCGACCGGCTCCTCCTCGATGTCGCCGTCCGACACGGCCCCCGAGGCGCCGCGCACGCGGCGGGGCAGCGGCTCCAGGCCGGTGCGCGGCGGCGGGACGGCGGAACCCGCGCCGCCGTCGTCGGACCCCTCGGGCGACGGGGGCGACGTCTCGGCTCCGCCGGTCGGAGTGCGGTTCATCCACTGCCTCTCGTCTCGCCCGGGTACGCGACGGAATGATGCCGCGCAGGCGCCGAGATTGTCGCGGTAGGCCGCAACCCCCGACAAGATTCTGGATCGATACATCCCTCTTACCGGTCGTCCCGGTGACGATCACCGGTCGGCGTCGTCGCTCCCGCGCAGCCTGCGGATCTCGAGGGCGTTCAGCTCGGACGCCTGCCGGAGGACGGTGTCGGCGACCTCCAGCTGCTCGTCGGTCAGCGTGTCGAGGAAGGCGTTCCAGCTCGTCGCGATCCGCTCGTAGCTCGGCCCGACCCGCCGCCACAGTTCGTCCGCGTCGGCGGTCACCATCACCCGCCGCCGGTCGGCGCCGTCCCGGTTGCGCCGCACCAGCCCCGCCCGCTCGAGCCGGTCGAGGGCGCCGGTGATCGCGCCACCCGCGGTGACACCCGCCCGGCCCGCGAGCTCGCCCGGCGTGGCGGGTCCGTAGAGCAGCAGCAGGTTCGCGCACTGCATGTCGGTGGCGTTCAGCCCGGCCGACTTCGCGACGGCGTCCTGGAACAGCACGGCACGGGTCATCAGCTCCCGCATGACGTCTCCGGCGCCCGTGATCAGCGCGGTCCGCCCCGGCGCGCTCGACACGGCCCGATCCCTCCCCGGCGTCTCGACGGAAGAGATGCTCGCCTCCGCCGGATCATGATCTACCAGGCCGCAGGACCGATCAAGATCACCACGCGGGGCGTCGAGTATTTCCCGACGAGCTCCACGACGGCCGCGAGACCTGCGATCCTGAGCGTGTGCGCGCACTGCGGGTCCACGAGCCGATCGGGCCGGACGGCCTACGGCTCGACGAGGTCGACGTCCCCCCGCCGCCGGACGACACGGCCGTGCGGGTCGCCGTGCACGCCGCCGGCGTCGGATTCATCGACACCCTGCTCGTCCGCGGCCGCTACCAGGTCAAGCCGCCGACACCCTTCGTGCCCGGCCTGGAGGTCGCGGGAGCCGTCGAGTCGGCACCGCACGGGTCGGGGTTCTCCCCCGGCGACTGCGTGTTCGGGCACGTCATGGGTGGCGGATTCGCCGAGACCGCGTGGGTGCCTGCCGCCCGGTTGGCTCCGCTGCCCGTGGAGCTGAGCGCGGTCGAGGGTGCAGCGGCGCTGGTCAACCACCACACCGCGATCGTCGCCCTGACCCGGCGCGGCCGGTTGCAGCGGCGCGACCGGGTGCTCGTGCACGGCGCCGGCGGTGGACTGGGCAGCGCGGTGGTGCAGATCGCGGCCGCGTTCGGCAACGAGGTGCTCGCGGTCGCGGGCAGCTCCGAGCGTCGCGAGCTGGCCGCCCGCGCCGGCGCGACCACCGTGTACGACCACGAGAGCTGGTTCGAGGCGGTGCGCGCCGCGGGAGGCGTCGACGTGATCGTGGACCCGGTGGGCGGCGCGGTGTTCGAACAGAGCGTGCGCTGCCTGCGCCCGGAGGGACGGCTGATCACGGTCGGGTTCACCTCCGGCACGATTCCCTCCGCCGCGGCCAACCGGCTCCTGCTGCGCAACGCGAGCGTCGTCGGGGCCGCCTGGCGCGAGCTGCTCGACGTCGAGCCCGGGCTCTTCACCGACACCGCGGAGCGGCTCGCGTCGCTGGTCAAGGACGGCCTGCGGCCTCTCGTCGGGGCCACCTTCGACCTGGCCGACGGGGCGACCGCGTTGCGCCTCGTCGAAGACCGGGCCATGGCCGGCAAGATCGTGCTCACGACCCGCTGAACGATGTCGCCGACGTTCGACCGTTCGACTCCACAAGGCTACCGGTCGTCAACAACCAGTGTTGTAGTTCACTCCAGTTCGGGTCTAGCCTCCCCGCCATGGCCACCATCTGGTGTTCTCACTCCACCCGAGAGATGGACCGCTTCCTCTGTCCGGCACCGTGCGGAGCGATGCACGTCCGGTGCACGGGCTGCGGAGCGGCGGTCGGTGGATGCCCGTTCGAGAGCGAAGGCCTGCACGAGCGGCTCGTGGCGACCCTCGGCGCCCAGCTGCCGTGCGCGGCGGAATGGCAGGTCCTCGAGCTGGCGGAGATCGTCGAGCGCGGCGGCCACGCCGGCCGGGTGCGCACGCTGACCACGGCGCTGGCCGAGTCGGGGCTCGCCGTCCGCTGCTGAGCGGTACTCCCGTGGACGCGGGGGCGTGCGCCGTCGAGCATGGTCATCGTGACGGCACGCGGACGCGCGACACACCTGCCCGGCGTCGCCGTCCTGGCGGGATACCGGCGGGAGTGGCTGCGCGGCGACCTCCTGGCGGGCGTGGCGGTCGCCGCCTACCTCGTGCCGCAGGTGATGGCCTACTCCGGCATCGCCGGGCTCCCTCCGCAGACCGGGCTCTGGGCGTGCCTGGGATCGCTCGCGATCTACGCGGTGTTCGGGTCGTCGCGCCAGCTGTCGGTCGGCCCGGAGTCGACGACAGCCCTGATGACGGCGACGGCGGTGGCGCCGCTCGCCCTCGGTGACCCCGTCCGGCACGCGGCCCTGGCCGCCGGGCTGGCCCTCGTCGTCGGTGTGATCTGCCTGGTCGGCGGCCTGCTGCGGGCAGGGTCGCTGGCCGATCTGCTCTCGCAGCCGGTCCTCGTCGGCTACATGGCAGGCATCGCCGTCATCATGATCATCGGCCAGCTCGGCGCGGTGACCGGCGTCCCGATGGAGGGCGACTCGCCCCCGGCCGAGGTGGCGTCGTTCCTGTCCGGGCTCGCCGGGGCGCACCTGCCGACCGTCGCGCTGGCGCTGTCCCTGCTCGTCGGCATGCTGGTCGGGACGAAGCTCCGGCCGACCTGGCCGGTACCCATGATCGGCATGCTCGCCGCGACCGCCGTCGTCGCCGCGTTCTCGCTCGATGCCATGGGAGTGCGACTGGTCGGGTCGTCGGTGAGCGGTCTGCCCGTGCCGGGCCTGCCCGCGCTGTCCGCACACGACGTCGTCTCGTTGCTCCTCCCGGCCGTCGGCGTCGCGATCGTCGGCTACTCGGACAACGTCCTCACCGCCCGCGCCTTCGCCGCCCGCCACGGACAGACCGTGCAGGGCACCACCGAGCTCGTGGCCCTCGGCGCGGCCAACCTGGCCGCGGGTGTGCTGCGCGGGTTCCCCGTGAGCAGCAGCGGCAGCCGGACCGCGATCGGCGACGCCCAGGGCAGCCGGACACAGCTGCACTCCCTGGTCGCCCTCGTGCTGGTGGTCGTGGTGCTGGTTGCGGGCGGCGCTCTGCTGTCCCGGTTCCCGCGGGCCGCGCTCGGCGCCGTCGTCATCTACGCGGCGCTGCGGCTGGTCGACATCGCGGGCTTCCGGCGCATCGCCCGCTTCCGCCGCAGCGAGGCGGCGATCACCGTGGTCACCATGGTCGCCGTCCTGACCGTCGGGGTGCTGTACGGCGTGCTGGTCGCGGTCGGGCTCTCGGTGCTCGACCTGCTGCGCCGCGTCGCCCGCCCGCACGACGGCGTGCTCGGCTACGTGCCCGGGATCGCCGGCATGCACGATATGGACGACTACCCCGACGCCCGTCCGGTCCCCGGGCTGCTGGTCTATCGCTACGACGCCCCGCTGTGCTTCGCCAACGCCGAGAACTTCCGCAGCCGCGCGCTCGCCGCCCTGGAGACCCAACCGGAGCCGCCGCAGTGGTTTCTGCTGAACGCCGAGGCGAACGTCGAGATCGACAGCACCGCCGCCCAGACGCTCGAGGCGCTGCACGACGAGCTGCGGCGGCGTGGGATCGTGCTGGCGCTCGCCCGCGTCAAGCAGGATCTGCGCGCGGACCTGTGGGCGGCCGGACTGCTCGACCTCATCGGTGAGGAGCGGATCTTCCCGACACTGCCCACGGCCGTGGAGGCGTTCCGCTCAGGGTCGTCACCTCCCGAGGAGCCGTCCCCTCCGAAGGCATAGCCCTGAACGGGTTGCAACATCGCTGCAACGGTGTCCTCCGCCTCATCGGTGATGTTGCCTGCGTCACGGCGCCACCTCGCGGTGGCGCGGATGAGGAGGCACACCGCTCATGACGCAGACCCTGGAGCCGACCACAGGCACGGAGCCGTCCGCAGCCCGTACGCGTGTCGAGACCTGGCTGGCCGACTTCGAGGCCGCACTGGCGGCCCGGGACGTCGACCGCGCCGCCGGTCTCTTCGCCACCACGTCGTTCTGGCGCGACCTGATCGCGTTCACCTGGAACCTCACCACGGTGGAGAACCGCGACGGGGTGGCCGACCTGCTGCGGCAGACCATGGAATCGACCGGCGCGACGAACTTCCGGATCACCGAGGGCGAGGAGCCCGAGGAGGCCGACGGGGTCGTCACCGCGTGGTTCCGGTTCGAGACGGCCGTCGGACGCGGGTCGGGCCTGCTGCGGTTGAACGACGAGGGGGCGTGGACGTTCCTGACCACGCTCGACGAGCTCAAGGGCCACGAGGAGAACCAGGGCACCAACCGTCCACGGGGCGTCGAGCACGGCGCGCAGAAGGACCGGGTCACCTGGAGGGAGCGGCGCACCGCCGAGCTCGAGGGCTTCGGTCGTGACCGCGAGCCCTACGTCGTCGTGATCGGCGGCGGCCAGGGCGGCATCGCGCTCGGTGCGCGGCTGCGCCAGCTCGGCGTCGACCACGTCGTGGTGGACCGGCACGCCCGGCCCGGCGACCAGTGGCGCAGCCGGTACAAGTCGCTGTGCCTGCACGACCCCGTCTGGTACGACCACCTCCCCTACCTGCCGTTCCCGCGGAACTGGCCGGTCTTCGCGCCGAAGGACAAGATCGGCGACTGGCTCGAGATGTACACGCGGGTCATGGAGGTCAACTACTGGGGCTCGACGACCGCCAAGAGCGCCACCTGGGACGACGCCAAGAAGGAGTGGACGGTCACCGTCGACCGCGACGGCGAGGAGGTCGTGCTCCACCCCAAGCAGCTCGTCTTCGCCCTCGGGGTGTCCGGCAAGCCGAACATCCCGTCGATACCCGGCCAGGACGTCTTCGCCGGCGAGCAGCACCACAGCTCGCAGCACCCCGGCCCGGACGCCTACAAGGACAAGCGCGTCGTCGTCATCGGCTCGAACAACTCCGCGTTCGACATCTGCGGGGCGCTGTGGGAGGTCGGCGCGGACGTGACGATGGTGCAGCGCAGCTCCACCCACATCGTCAAGTCGGACTCGTTGATGGAGATCGGCCTCGGTGGCCTCTACTCCGAGCAGGCCGTCGAGGCCGGGGTGACCACGCACAAGGCCGACACGATCTTCGCCTCGCTGCCGTACCGGATCATGCACGAGTTCCAGATCCCGCTCTACCAGCAGATGGCCGAGCGGGACAAGGACTTCTACCGGCGCCTGGAGGAGTCGGGGTTCCGGCACGACTGGGGCGCCGACGGGTCGGGCCTGTTCATGAAGTACCTGCGGCGCGGCTCGGGCTACTACATCGACGTCGGCGCCGCCGATCTCGTCGCCGACGGCAAGATCCCGGTCAAGCACGGCCAGGTCACCGAGCTGACCGAGACCGGGGTGAAGCTCGACAGCGGCGAGGAGCTGCCGGCCGACCTCGTCGTCTACGCCACCGGCTACGGCTCCATGAACGGGCTCGCCGCCGACATCGTGGGCGACGAGATCGCCGACCGCGTCGGCAAGGTGTGGGGCCTCGGCTCCGACACGACCAAGGACCCCGGTCCGTGGGAGGGCGAGCAGCGCAACATGTGGAAGCCCACCCAGCAGGAGGGCCTGTGGTTCCACGGCGGGAACCTGCACCAGTCGCGCTACTACTCGCTCTACCTCGCGCTGCAGCTCAAGGCCCGGGCCGAGGGCATCGCGACACCGGTGTACGGGCTCCAGGAGGTGCACCACACGTCGTGACGGCGGCGTAGCTTGGGATGGCGTGACCGGACCCGACATCGCCTGGCAGCCGTCGCTGCTGGACGGTGGCGCGGTCGGGTTCGACGCCACGTTCGCCGGGGTCCGGCGGCGCGAACTCGCGGACGGCGCGTGGGTGGACCACCGGCCCGGCTGGTGCCACGGTTCGAACGAGCTCTTCGCCCGACTGCTGGAGCAGACCCCGTGGCGCGGCCGGACCGTGCACATGTACGACCGGCTCGTCGCCGAGCCCCGGCTCACGTTCCGCTGGGTGCTCGGCGACGGGCCGTCGCCACCCGACGACCTGCAGGAGATGGCAGGGGTGCTGTCGGAGCGGTACGGGGTCCGGTTCAGCCAGATCGGCGTGAACCTCTACCGCGACGGTGCCGACAGCGTCGCGTGGCACGGCGACCGGGTGGCCCGGGAGCTGCCCGAGGCGACCGTCGCGCTCGTCTCCCTCGGAGCAACCCGGCCGTTCCGGCTGCGGCCGACCGGCGGCGGACCGTCCGTCCTGTACCGGCCCGGGCCTGGCGATCTGCTCGTGCTGGGCGGGTCGTGCCAGCGCACCTGGCAGCACGCGGTGCCGAAGTGCCGCGGAGTCGGGCCGCGGATCAGCGTGCAGTTCCGGCACGCCTACGTCTGACGCCGACTCGGCCGGAGGAGCGCGTCGAAAGAACACTCCAATTTTGGAGGGTTGCCCTGCCGCGAACGTGGGATGGCACCTAGACTGCACGCGCCGGGTCGGGCGGCTACCCCCTCCGTCGCCCGACCCGGCGCATCACCGACGAGTGCGGCTTATGGGCGTCAGGGTCTGCGACCGTGGCCGGCATCACGCGGTGCGGGTGGAGAGACACTCCGTCGGCGACGGTCGACGGCGCGTGGCCGGACTTGCGGAGGAGGGGAAAAGTGACCGCTACTGCCGGTCGACATGGTGCGCCCGAAGGGATTCGAACCCCTAACCTTCTGATCCGTAGCAAGTTCCCGCTGAGCGCTGTGCTGACCTGCGTTTTCCCAGTTCGCGTATGAGCATAAGTGCCCAACTTAGATGGTGTACGTTCGATCAATTATGAATCTTGTACGCCGTCGCGCTCCACGGCCAAGCGTCGGAGCCAGAACCCGTGTACGCGTCCCTGACGCGTCGGCGTCGTCAGCTGACGGCTTAATCTTCTCAAACACGTTCTCAGGAGCACGCCGGTGCGGGGTCCGGGGCGTCGGCCCAGACCGCGTCACGGATCGTTGCCATCGCGGCGGCGAGGCTCTCCACGCGCTGCACCCTGGGGGGCAGTCGCGACCGGCGCCATCCCGGCCCGGCGGCGATGATTTGATCGGCGGTCGGCTCGAGCCGGCGCAGGTCGTTTGTGTGCGCGGTGCGCGAGGCCTGGGACCACAGCACGACGGCTGCCGGGCGGATCCGTTGGGCGGCGGCGGTCAGAGCGGTCGCCGGAACCGACGCCCCGAGCATCCGTGCGGGGATGCCCTGTGCGGTGAGCACGGCGTGGAGCGCTTCTAGGCCCAGGCTGTGTCGCTCCCCGTCGGTGCAGGCCAGCAGGACCCGGCGGCGCGACGAGGCCGGTGGACCGGCGCAGCGGTGCAGGCCGGCGATGATCGTCCAGGACAGCAGGTGGACCGAGTCGACGCAGTCGCCCTTGGGGGTGACCCGCCGTCCGAGCGCGGTCAGGGCGGGAACGCACACCTCGGTCCAGGTCGTGTCCACCCCGTAGGCCCCGAAGTGGTGGTCGAGGGTGCTGGTCAGGAACTCCGCGTCCAGCCGCAGTGCCGCCAGGACGAGACCACGAGCACCGCACTTCGCTTCCTCGAGTGGCCGGATGGGCTGGCCGGTCCGGTGCTGGTCAGATTGCGCCGCTAGGGCGTGCGAGCGGGCGATGTCGGCGGCCGCCGTGGGTGCGACGCCCTCGCCGACGAGGCGGCACATCGCCTCCAATACGGCGACGTCGTGCTGGGTGTAGCGGCGATGCTGTCCGGGCTGGTGGGTGGCCGGTCCCAGTCGGTAGCGCCGGTTCCAGCTGCGCAGCGTGGCGGGGGCGATACCCAGCCGGCGGGCCACGGCACCGGCGCTCCACACCGGAGCCGCGGGCCCGTTCGGGAGGTCAGCGTCGCCCACTTCGCGTCCTTCCCGGCCCGCTGCCCGCGAAACTCGCACGCGCGGGTTGGAGACGTCCTCGGCCTCAGATCGTCATGAAGCCAGATTCTAGAGAATCAAGATCGCGGGAATCCAGCGGCGCGGCCACTCGCAATCCTGTTGGGTCCCTGTTGGGTCGGCGGCGGCGCGGGGCCTACAGGCCGACGGCCTCTCGCACGCGACTGATGATCTCAAAGTGGCGCAGCGCCCAGACCCCGGCGAGAACGGCCAGGAGCCCGCCGATGGTGATGGCCGCGGAGCTCACCGGGTGCGCTTTGGCGTGCTGCCAGGCTTGGCGGGCTTTGCGCTGGAACCGCCGGAACAGTCGCTGTGCCCAGTCGAACTCGGTCGACCAGATCCACAGCCCGAGCAGGACCGGTGGGATCGTCAGCGGCCCGGGCAGCACCGACAGGGCGACACCGACGGCGATGCAGAGCAGGCCGGCCAGGAACACCGCCACGCGGTAGACCTGGGCCAGCCCCGGCTTTTCTCGGATCCGCTGACGCCAACTGTCGTGTGGGACCGCCGACGGGCGACCGAGCGGGTGCGGGGCGAGGTGCGAAGGCATGGCATCTCCTACTTCGCGTGGTTCTCAATCGCGTGGTTCGTCGAGCAGAAACGGTCGGACTGCGGAGCCGACGGGTGCTCCGGCCGGCGAGCCGGGCAGACTGCCGGAGTCCCCCAGGAGCTGCTGGTGGCTACTCGCCGGGCAGGCGTTCAGCACCGCCCTGCCGCCTGAACCCGAAGATCAGCCAGTGGCACACCTGGAGTCACTGCCCCTCGCCCGACGCTGAATACCCGGCCGCGTGCGGCGCACGCACTTCTCAGCGTTTCGTTGCGGAAACGTGGCAACCGGACATCCACGCAGCACAACCCGGTGTAGGGCGTTCGTGCCCGGGTACACCCCCGACGCCCGTCAACGAGATCCGCGGCACCGAGGTCCACGGCGCCGTCCGCACTGGAGATACCCATGACGACACGTGAACCGGACCACGGCCACCTCGGCGACCGTCCGTCCACCGACCGCCCCGGCGCCATGGCCACCGCCGAGCCGGAGGTCGAGCACCGGATCAAACGGGCCAAGACCAGCGCCGCGGCCGCGATCGCCCTCGGGATCGGCTCCGCCGCCTTCGTCCTGACCCTGCTGGTGCTGTTCTTCCCGGTCGCGCTGATCCTCGGCGTCATTGGACTACTGCTGGGCATCGTCGGGTTCCGCGCCACCAAGAAGCCCGGCGTCACCGGCAAGGGAGTGGCCCTCGCCGCCATTGTGCTCAGCGCGGTCTCGATCGTGCTTGGCGCCGTCTTCGCCGCCGGGGTCGTGACCGTCCTGAATAACGAGTCTGCGGTCAACCGCATCGAGCAGCAGGTCGAGAACCTGCGCGACCGGCTCCCCAACAACGTCGACATCCCCCAGCCCTGACCCCTGACTCACCCCACACAACCCACCAGATCCAGAACCCACAGGAGGCACCACGGATGATCACCGATAGCCAGGTACGAGACCTCGTCGGCTCCACCGCGTACGGCCCGAACGGGGAAAAGCTGGGCAAGGTCGGCCAGGTCTACTTCGACGACCAGACCAACCGACCGGAATGGGTCACCGTGCACACCGGGCTGTTCGGCACCAACGAGACCTTCGTCCCCGTCCAGGGCGCCGAGTTCAGCGGTGACCGGGTCACCCTCGGCTACGACAAGCAGAAGATCAAGAATGCGCCGAACATGGCCGAGGACGGGCACCTGTCCGAGGACGAGGAGCAGCAGCTCTACCGCTACTACGGCCTCGACTACGGCACCACCGGCACCACCGGCACGACAGGTGTTGCGGGTGGCCGCGACCGCGACGGTGACGGTGACGGTGTCTACGACGACGTCGCGAACACCGCGGTCGGCCGCGACACCTCCGGTCCCACCACAGACAGCGCCATGACCCGCTCGGAGGAGCAACTGCGAGTCGGCACCGAGACCCGCCAAGCCGGCACGGCCCGGCTGCGCAAGTACGTGACCACCGAGCACCAGCAGACCACCGTGCCGGTCAGCCACGAAGAGGTCACCCTGCAGCGCGAGCCGATCACCGACGCAAACCGCGGGGACGCCTACGACGGACCCGCGATCTCCGAGGAGGAACACGAGGTCACCCTGCACGCCGAGCGCCCCGTGGTCGACACCGAGGCCGTCCCCGTCGAGCGGGTCCGGGTCGGCAAGCAAACCGTCACCGACCAGGAGACCGTCGGCGGCGAGGTCCGCAAGGAGCAGATCGAGGTCGACGACACCGACCTGCGCCGGCGCTGAGCGCTGCGATTCCGCCACGACCTATCACAAGCGCCGCCGACGCAGCCGGTGCAGGAAGGACGATCAGTGGAGGAGAGGCTGCCGAGGGGCCCCGGGAATCGCCGGTGCGCCACCCTTCTCGCTGGGCTCGTCAGCCGCAGAGGCCGCGGATCCGACGGGGACGGGGGCAAGCACCGGAGCTCGGCTGTCGTCGTCACGGTCAGTCCGGCGCCCGACCCGGGGGTGCTGCGAGAGTGGGACCGGTTTGTTGACAGCGTCCCCGGCAGCGATGTCGCGCAGCTGTCAGCGTGGGCGCGCATCCGCCGGGAAGCTGGCTTCCGGCCGCTGTACCTTCTGGCGCACCTGGACGGTCGGCTCGTGGGTGGTGCCCTCGTGCTCGAGCGCCGGCTGCCCGTAGTTGGTCGGATCGGCTACGTGTCGAATGGGCCGCTCGTTTCAGGGGCTGTACCGCGGGAATCTGTGATGGATCGACTCCTCATGGAGATGGACGTCGTGGCCCGCACTCGGTTGCGCGCACTGTTCGTGCAACCGCCGGTCGACGCTCAGGACATCAGCTCCGGGCTTCGCGAGCGGGGGTTTCGGCACTCGGCGGCGGGTATCGCTCCAGCCGCGTCTATTCGAGTCGACCTCCGCCGCGACGTCGAGGACCTCCGCGGTCGCTTGACCAAAGCCAACCGTCGGCGGACTCGCAATTGGGCGCAGCGCGGGGTCAGCGTTCGTATGGGCTCGCCGGACGACGCGGTGCTCGTCGCAGACCTGCTGGCCCGGACCGCGGACCACCAGCAGTTCGAGCCGCTATCGCCGGACTACGTACAGAGGCTTTACCGCGAGCTCGACGTCGGCGGGCACGCGGCGGTGTTCGTCGCCGAGATCGACGGCGCCCCGGCCGCGGCGCTGCTGTGCACCCGGTGCAACGGAACGGTCAAGCAGCGCATATCGGGCATGGACCGGTCCGAACGCGCGCGCAAGGACGGCGTGTCTGCCGCAACGGTCTGGCACGCGATGCTGTGGGCAAAGTCCAACGGCTACGACACCTACGACTTCGGCGGACTCCGCGCGGACGCGGCCCGCCTGCTCCTCGCGGGCTGCGACGAGCGGACCGCGAACCTGACCGGCTCGGAGCAGTTCAAGACATCTTTCGGCGGCGAAGTGTTCCTGTACCCCGAGCAGGTCGAACTCATCTCCTCCCCGCTGTTACGCCTGGCCTACGACATCTCGCGGCAGACACGCACCGGCGGGCGGCTCGTCAAGATCGGCAAGCGGGTGCTGCGCGGCGGGCGCCGTCGATAGCCGTACCCAAATGCGATGCCGTAAGAACGGGCAAGATCCGATCTTGCCCCCGGCTCACATCGAGATAGCTGGCGCGACGTCTTCCTGAAGCCCGGTGCCGGGCGTTGCCGATGCACCAGGTCGCATCGGCGACCTACCGGGACACTCGGGCTGAAGTCGGCCGAACGACGTTCTCGTACCACCTGTGGGCACCTCGGCCGCCACGACGGGATCGGCTTCAATCGCGACCGGCTCCCCAACGTCGTGCTCGTGGCGGAGGTCGACGCCCAGCGCCGCCGCCCGCTCGGCGAGGATCTCAAGCAGCCGGGCACGGCCGATGCTGAAACGTCCCCGCCCAGGTGACCAACCTGCCCGTCCGGCAGCCAGACCTGCTGGTCCTCACACAGGTGTGCCGCGCGCTCCAGCTCCGGAGCACTGCCATGTCGTTGCGGTAGGCCAGATTCAGGAGGTCGTCCCAGAAGACCACGGCCCAGCCGTACCGTGACACCGGCGCTGTTGCGCTCGACAACCGCCACGTCGCACTCCGGATGCCGCCGCTTGACGAGTAGCGCGAAGTACAGGCCAGCTGGCCCGCCGCCCACACCGACGATCCTCATACCCCGTCGTCCGCAATCCGAGAGCGCCCGTGCGGCCGCGGTACGGAGCGCACGCGCAGCGCCACCTGCACCCAGTGCAATGCCCGGCGACCGCGCTGCGAGGCCCGGGCCAGGTCGTACACGACGCGCAGGAGAGCCGGAGTGATCATCTCCACCGCCGGCGGATAGCGGTAGGGCGTGCCGCCGAAGGTCAGCTTGGGCTGGTCACAGGGCGCCACGGCGCCCGCCGGACCTCCACCGGTACCACCTCCACCGGTACCACCTCCACCGGTACCGCCGCCGCTACTAAGTAGCGCGTCGAGGCTGGTGTCGGAAAGCCCTCCGAAGTCCAACCAGCGCAGGCCGCGGGTTTGGCCCCACTTTATGATCTGCCAGCGGATCGCGGCGGGAACGCTGAGCCGCGCCGCATCCCCGTAGCGGTCAAAGCCGGCGAACCGACCCCGGATCATGTCGCCGCATACCGTCACCAGATCCGCGGCCGCCGGCCGCCCGTGCACATACCCGATGAACAACGCCACGTGCCCACCGCCGTCGAGCTCCCGATACAGCGTCTCCAGGTAGGCGAGGGGTGGTGCCGTGAATCCCTGGCGCTGCGCCGACTGCGTCATCAATTGAGCGAGCAGCGGGAGGTCCTGCGCACCGCCGACAGACACCGTCACCCCGCGGCTCTCCCAGCGGTGTGGCCACGATCGCAATCGCCGACCGAACCGGCTCCGGATCTGCCCGAGGTCGTCGGACAGGTCGATCCGGATGGACCCGGCCGGGGCGATGCCCGCCGAGGACAGCCGGAAGCCGCGGGCAATCAGGCCGGCGCTGACAGCGTCGGCGCCCTCGGGGGGCTGGACGAACAACATCCGCAGCTGCCGACGACCCAGCGCCCGGAGGGCGTCAGCGATGGCGTCCCAGACCGCTTCCACGTCGTCGGCGGACGGGTCTACCACGGGGCCGTAGGGCACATAACCGATCCGGCCCACCACCGGCACACTGCGATACAGAAGCTGTGCCCCTGCTACCAGTCTCTCCCCGCGGTGGGCGAGGACATGCAGGGAGCTGAACCCGGCCGACGCGCGCACCCGCGCCCACGCCGACAGCTGCGTTACGTCCGTACCGGGCGTGCGCTCGACGAGCGCATCCCACACATCGAGTACATCCCGGCTGGGCACGGTGGAGACGGTGACCACCAACGGCGGGGCCGACGGCGACCGGTGCTCCTCCCGACACGACAACGATCGGTCAATACGCTCGTCAGGCATGCGAATCGACGTCCTTTTCCGGAGTACGCACCATCATGCATTAACCAACACTGACAATGAACGGCCCGACCGCATTCTTGGCATCGGCGGTTGCACACCCAGGACTTCGAGAAATCATCAACAAACCCCGCATTCGGGTGGTCGTGCTGATCCTCTTAGAACGCGCAATCCCCCGTACAGGCCTTATGCCGATGAACAGGTCGTGACAGTGCAGGCAGCACGACCGTCGTGACGGCGGCAGTGCTACTCGAGATGGTCCGATTTCGTAGTACGGTTGGGCTACACCCTGAGCGGCACGGCATATCTGCTGCACCGCGGAGGTCGCAGGAGGTACCCCCAGTTCGCGCAGCCAAGCGCGACGAGGACACGGTCGCCCACCTGGCGGCGTGAGGCGTGGCCGGCGACGTTCTTTGTGATGATCGTCGTGCTCGACCGGCCGAACTGGCTTCCCGCGCCGGCGGCCGGGCCTGGACGCCACCGGGATGACGATCCCCTTACACACCTGGGATCGCCACCCCCTCACCCATCCGAGACACAGACTGGGCCACCGAGCTGGACAAGCCCCGCGCGTAGCTCGAGCAGATCGTCGGCCACGACGTGGATCCGTTCGCCTACGCGTACGGCCTCCGGCGCGGGTAGGCCTTCGCGACCTGCTTGACCCGCCCGGCTAACCGGCCGGCACTCGGTTGCGACAACGGCACCCACGCCCGGGCCCGCGTGGCCTGTTCACAGCGGATCCCGCGGAGCGCACGCTCGGCGACCTGACCCGACCCGTTCCGTCCGTCCGTCCGTCCGTCCGTCCGTCCCGTCCAGATAACTGTGGTGGTGTGACGGCTGCGGCCTGTCTCGGTCCATCGGATCGTTGCCGTTCCCGCAGGCACAGCCGCTGGGACCCCGCCACGATCCAGCGGACCGCACGCGGATAGGCCCGCCCGACCCGCAGCAAGCGCAGCATCTCGATCACCGCCACGCACACATGCGCTGAGCAAGGTCCCCGGCTTCGCCCTGTCGGGGTCAGCCGGTGTGCACCGGCGGTTCAGCTGTCCCCGACCAGACGACGGATGTCACTTCGACGGCGGTGATGCAGGTGGTTGGGGCAGCTGTCCGGTCTCGACCAACTCCGCGGCGACGTCGTGGAGCTTGCGGTTGAGGTGCTGGGAAGCTTGCCGCAGGGCCTCGAACGCCTGGTTCTGGGTCATCCTGCCCTGGGCCATCAGCACACCCATCGCCATTCCGATCTCACGGTTGGACTCCAGGGCGTGGTCGAGCTGCTTGGAGTGGGCGTGCTCACGGGCAGCCTGCATGGCGATCGCCGCGTGCGCGGCCAGGATGGTGCCGACTGCGCAGGCCTGCTCGTCGAACGCCTGCACGGTCCGGGAGTACATGTTCAGCGCGCCGATCGTGTCGCCCTCGAGGAATAGCCGAAGCGACAGCATGCTGCGCACACCGGTCTCCTCGGCCGTGCGGCGGCTGAACGACGGCCACCGCTTGTCGTTGGCGAGGTCGTCGATGGGGAACACCCCGTGTTCTATCAAGGCGTCCAGGCACG
Source organism: Pseudonocardia charpentierae (assembly GCF_031845345.1). Lineage (NCBI taxonomy): Bacteria > Bacillati > Actinomycetota > Actinomycetes > Pseudonocardiales > Pseudonocardiaceae > Pseudonocardia > Pseudonocardia charpentierae. The sequence continues at coordinate 132,379 of NZ_JAVREJ010000019.1, forward strand.
GGCCCTGTCCGGCCTCGTACTGAATGGCATCGACCCGGGGCGGGACGTCGTCGGTGGCAGCAACGGTCTCGATGCCACCGCGCCGATGCACCAGGGATATCGCGGCGTGGTCGCAGCCATCGACAGTGTCCACCGCCGCCCGGGTGACCCGCTCCTGGACCTTTCTCGGGGTGTCCTCGGCTTGCAGCTGTCGGGCGAGCTTGGCGAAGACCTCGGCCAGCTCACCGTTCGGGACCGTCGTCACATCGGAAACCTAACCCCACGCAACGGTTTAGCCCACTGACCGGGAGGCACACCTCCTCGGCAAGGTCCGGCTTGAGCGCGCGCGAGCCGAGACCCCAGGCCCAGCCGGTTGAGTCCACATGCCGACTGGGCCGCCTACATTCATCCGGTGGGTCCGGGTGACCGCCGGGGGTGCTGGCGGCTGAGGAGCGGGAGACCGGCAGCCGTAGAGCCGAGTCGGGTCACCGCCCGCGGCTCGGTTTGAAGTATGCGTCCGTGGAACCGACCCTGTCGGTGAGTAGCCCCGAGTCGACGTCACCGAGGGCTCACCTTCGCGACCGCGACAGGCTGGCCCGTCGCGAAATGAATGCCGACATCGACGTCGCCACCCGCTCGGGCGATCACACCACGCTCGAACGCGCCGCCGTAGCAGTAACCCAGCACCCGATGCGCGAACGCTCAGGTAACAAATCCTCTACCAGCTCGACAGCATCTTCCCTTGTGAAGGCCCTACTCGTGCGCCCGGAGGCATTCGAACCCCCGGTCCACGAGAGCCTTCCGGTCCTGCAGCGGGCCCGTAGACCATTGATCAACGGGATTGACAGTGTATGCAGCGGAGAGGGGACTGTCCGATCTTCGGTGTAAGTGCTGATCCGGCCTGACACGCCGAGCCGTTGGGCTTGGCGGGAAGCAGGCAGCATGACCGACACGATCGGGCCCGTGGACGGGCTCAATGAGGACGACAAGC
>NZ_JAVREJ010000020.1:0-126452 GCF_031845345.1 Pseudonocardia charpentierae
GCTTCAGCGTGCCGCCCGGCCTCACCGGCCTGTGGCAGGTCAGCGGCCGCAGCACGCTGGGGACGCTGGACATGCTCCGCCTGGACGTCCGCTACGTCGAAAGCCGTTCACTGCGGTCGGATGCCGATATCCTGCTCCGCACCGTGCCCGCGCTGCTGCGCAGCAACGGCGCCCGGTGACGACCATCATCGTCCCGGGGCCGGCGCTGGCGATGCTGTCTGCTTGAGGGTCAGCGGAGGTTGTCGCGGTCGGCGTTGTGGCCCTTGTCGAGCTCGACTTCCTCCTTGCGGACCTCGCCGCCGACGGTCTCCTGGTCGGTGACGGTCTCCTTGCCCAGCCGGACGCGCTCGACCGCGACGGCTTCGGTGTCGACCACTGGGCGTTCGGCGTGCAGGGTGACCTCGTGCTCCTCCTCGGAGATCGCGGGGCCGTCGTAGGCGTCGCCGCGATTGGCGTCGGTGATCGGCTCGCGCTCGAGGGTGACCTCTTCGTGCGAGACGGGGACGGTGGTCTGCTGGTGCTCGGTGACCACGTGCTTGCGCAGTCGCGCGCGGCCGGCTTCGCGGGTCTCGGTGCCGACGCGCAGCTGCTCCTCCGAGCGGGTCATGGCGTCGTCGGTGGTCGGTCCCGAGGTGTCGCGACCGACGGTGCCGCTCTCGAGACGGTCGCTGACCCCGTCGCCGTCCAGATCCCGATCGCGCACGCCGCGCTCCGAGGTGTCGGCGGCATAGGTGTTCTGGGCGGCGGTCTGGGTCGTGTTGGTGCCGGAGGTGCCGTAGCCGAGGCCGTAGTGGCGGTAGAGCTGCTGCTCCTCCTCGGGGGACAGGTGGCCGTCCTCGGCGATGCTCGGCGCGTCCTTGATCGTCGCCTTGTCGTAGGCGAGGGTGACTCGGTCACCGGTGAGCTCGGCGTCCTGCACCGGCACGAAGGTCTCGTTGGTGCCGAACAGCCCGGTGCTCACCGTGGCCCACCTGGGCTGGTTGGAGTCGTCGTCGTAGTAGATCTGGCCGATCTTTCCGATCTTGTCGCCGGACGGGTCGTAGGCGGTGGCGCCGATGAGGCTCTGAACCTGGCTCTCGCCGATCATGTGCTGTCCCCTCAGATGGTTGGTAGATCCGGGCAAGGCTTACCCATCGACCTGTGGCATACGCCCGAGTATCCGACGAGTGGGATCCCCGTCGACGTAGCGCAGCCCAGCTTGATTTGAGGTATGCCGGCAGACGAAGTATTAGCAACCTGCCGGAAAACAATGTGGCCGGAATGCCGGCGACCGGTCAGGTTACGGCTGCACAGCACCGGCGCCGTCGAGGCGTCATCGTGAGGCGAGGAACCCCGCGGACCGAGGGACGAGCTTCGGTGGGTGTCGCTGACCGCTGCCGCTGGCGAGATCTTCCGCTGCAGCTGGGCTACGGGTCCGGGCACACCGCTTGGCGGCGGCTCCGGGCCTGGCAGGCCGCCGGGGTGTGGGACCGGCTGCACCGGCGCGGACGGGGCGACGTCACGCAGGGGCGCCGAGCGGCGGGTGCTCGAGCACCCGTGGCTTGTACTCGACCAGCTGGATGCGGCCGTCGAAGGTCCGGTGCTCGATCATCTCGAGGGCGACGTCGGGGTAGCCGTCGTAGATGCGTTCTGCGCCCGTGGCCCCGGTGATCACCGGGAACATTCCGACCCGGAAGCGGTCGACGAGTCCGGCTTTCAGTAGGGTCCGGCACAGGCTGAGGCTGCCGATCGTGCTGAGGAGCCCCGAGCCGTTCTTCTTCATGGCGCGGACCGCTTCGACGGCGTCGTCGCGGACGAGCGTGGAGTTGGCCCACGCCAGTGGCTCCTCGAGCGAGGAGGAGAACACCACCTTGGACGCTTGCGTGAGCTCGTCGACGGACGCCTCTTCCTCGGCCCTGAACCCGTCTTGGCCATTCGGGATCTCGCCCGCGGCGAAGCCCGACATCAGCCGGTAGGTGTTCGCTCCCATCAGGTACGTGACCTCGGGCTGCTCGCCGAGCCAAGCGAGGTACTCCGGGCCCTCGAGGCCCCAGAACCCGGGCCAGCCCTCTCCCGATGCGTAGCCGTCGAGGGAGGTGATGAAGTCGACGAGAAGCTCTGACATCGTGGTGTCCTTTCCTAGGATGTTGCGAGCTTGGACCGGCCGCGAGCCACGAACTCATCGGCCGCGCCCAGGGCGTGGATCTGGTCGGGCCCGACGGGCTGCCGGTGATCGTTTGCGCGAGCGTGGCACGGCTAGGACGAGCTGACGCTGCGCCTCCGGGTCGTCGAGTGGGGCCATGGACAACGTGTGCAGGACGAGCAGAAGGTCGAGGAGATCGCCTCGATCGCCAACAGCGTCAGCTTCTCACTCACTGCGGCGACGTCGCAGTAGCCCTCGTTCTCGAAGTGGGCCGCGTCAGCGGCGGCGCGGGTCGCCGAATCGGGCAAGGCGGCGCCCCGGCCAACCGCTGGCTCGGCCGACGAGCGAGACCAGAGCGGGGACGAGCAGCGAGCGCACAACGAACGCGTCGATGAGGACCCCGACGGCTACGGCGAAGGCGAGTTCCTCAAAGGGCGCGAGGGGAATGAGCGCGACCAGCGCGAAGCTGACGGCCAGGGTGATGCCGGCTGCGTTGATCGCCCGAGTCGATCGGGGCACTGCGACGGCGAGCGCGTCGGCCAGGGAGCGCCGCCGCCCAGCCTCCTCCCAGATGTAGCCGACGCTGAAAATGTTGTAGTCCGACCCCAGCGACACCAGCAGAACCGCTGCGGCGAAGGGGACGTAGAAGATGATGCCGTCCCGCCCGAGCAGGTCCTGGAACACCCACGTGGTCAATCCCAGGGCCGCGCCCACCGCGAGAACGCTCGTGGTCAGCAGGTACAGAGGGGCGACCAAGGCACGCAGGAACACCATCAGCAGCACCAGGTCCACGATCACAACGGCCACGGCGACGCGCACGAGGTCCTGTCGGGCGCCGTCGACCAGCGACAGGCCCAGCGCGGTGTCGCCGGTCCAGGAGGTTTCTGCTTCAGTCAGCCCGACGCTGGTGAGCAACGCGGGCATGCGCTGCCGCAGGGCGCGCAGCCCGTCGATCGCTTCGGCAGCGAGCGGGTCGCTGTCGAGGATCAGCAGGTAGCGCGCCGCGCCACCGTCCGGGGCGAGGAACAGCCCCAGCGGGAGCGGCAGCGGCTGGTCCCGCGGCCCGAGCACCGCGGCCACCTCCGGCTGCGCGTCGAGCAACCGCTCCAGTGCGGCCAACCGCTGGTCGTCGGTGATGCCCGGGGCGGACACGACCAGCGCGGTCGGAGCGAGGATCCCAGGCCCGAACCCCGCCGCTGCGGCGTCCGCGGCCTCGCGCACCGGGTCGTCGGCGGGCAGCGCGGCCACCGGCGATACCGCCGCCCGCAGCCCGCCGAGTGGGAGTGCCGCGACCACGAGCAGACCCACCACAACCGCGGTGACCAGTGCTGCCACCGGGCGGTGTCCTACCGCGCGCAGGAAGCGCCCGGGAGGGACCGGCCGGTCGAACGGCACGGGCTGCCCGCCCGCCGGGGTCGGATTCTGGCGGACCGGCCAGAACGTCCAGTGGCCCAACACCGCGAGCAGCGCGGGCACCAGCGTGATCGACACCACCAGCCCGGTCAGCACCGTTATCGCCAGGCCCGGCCCGAAGGCCTGGAACAGCGCGGAATCTGCGACGATCAGCGTCGCGACCCCGGCGGTGACGGTCAGCCCGGCGACGAAGACGATGGGCAGGTACTCCACCACCGCCTCGTGCGTGGCGTCCCGGCCCGACAGGCCCTCGCGCAGACGGCGGCGCATGCCGGACAGGAAGAAGATCGAGTAGTCGGTGGTGATACCGAGGATGAGCGCCACCACCACCGGCTGCAGCTGGCTGGGCGCGCTGAGCCCGGTGACCTCACCGACCAGCCCGAGCAGCCGGTCGGTGACGAGGTAGCCGGTGCCCGCGCTGAGCAGAGTGATCATGGGTGCGGCCGCCGAGCTGAAGTAGAGGCCCACGATGAGCGCGATCGCACCGAGGGTGGCCAGCTCGACGACCGGCAGCCGGTCAGTCACGATCCGACCCTGCGCGACCTGGACGGGGACCGTGCCGGTGGAGCCGACCAACCCGCCGTCGGGTCGCTCCAGGCGCGTCGCGTAGTCGGCGGCGATCACGTCCTGCTCGCCGAGGTTGGCCGTCGGCGCGATGAACAGGTAGGTGACGAGCGTCGTGTTGCGTTCGGCTGCCTCGGGGAACAGCAACGGGTTGTTGGCGAGCGGGTAGGCCAGCAGCAGCTCGCTGTCGGGCTTGCCGCCCGCGTCCAGGGTGCGCTTGTCGAGCTCCAGTGCTCGTAGCGCCGAGTCGGCCTGGACGAACGGGTCAAGTCCCTCGGGGTCGCGCTGCACGACGACCGTGCGGCTCAGGAGCGGCAGTCCGAACCGCTGTACCGCGTCGACCTCGGCGGTGATGGCCGGGTTCCCCTGATCGATCAGGCCCGAGAGCCCCGCCTGCGAGCCGGCCAGCCCCGGTAGCTGCGTGACGGCGAGGTAAGTGCTGATCGCGACGAGAGCCAGGACGGCCCACCGGCCGCGCACGACGAGGGTGGCGTAACCGTGGACGAGTAGGCGCCGCCGTGGCTCAGCCACGGTCGAGCTCCGAGCCGGGGCCGGTGTCCGCCCACCCCGCCGACGGCCCGAGGCCCAGCCGCTTCAGCTCGGCCGCGCCAAGTGGCCGGTGCCGTCCCTGCTCGCCGTCCTGCCACGGCCGATCCGAGACCTGCCGCAGCTCGGAGTACGCCACTCGGCTCAGCGCCGCGTGGGCCACGTGCTCGACGAGCAGCGCGTCGACCGGCCCGGCCAGCTTCTGCTGCAGGGTGGTGACTTCGCGCGCGCTGGCCGCGCGCAGGGGGAGGTACACCACGATGAGGGGGAGGGTCGGAAGCAGCGCGATCGCGACGGCGACGGCACCGGCGGTCAGGGTCAACGCGTCCGCGGCCTCCGGCAGGCTGGGGTGCAACTCCGCGAGCGACCAGAGCGGCCATCCCACCGCCGCATCCACCGCCGGCGACGCGAGCATGTACACCGCCGCCGTGCGATTCCACCGGCGTAGCGTCCGATCACTCGGCAGCAGCGCCAGCTCGGAGACCACCGGCGCCCCTCCGTCCCGTCACGATGCGCCGACCGTGTCACCCGCATACGCTCCCGGCAACTGCTGGAAGACCTCCGCAAGGAGATCGGTTCAGAGGGGCGACTGCGCAACCGGGGGAGCATGCGCGACTACGACGAGGACGAAGACGCACCCAGAGGTCCGCGACGTCGCGGCTGGATGCTCCTCCTGGCGGTTGCCGCAGCCCTCGTGGTGGGTGTCGGTCTCGGCTACGTCTGGCGGTCAGCGACCGAGCCCGATCCACCTCCCGCAGCGCCACCACCGATGGCGGCACCGCCGACGACATCCCCGCCCGTCGTGCCGACGTCTTGTGTTGGAATCGCCCAGCTAGGCAGCGATCTGCTCGCACAGCTCGACGCAGCGGCTCGGGCAGTCGGTGCCCTGGACCCAGCCGCGCTCCGGCATGTCCTCGACGAGGTGAGGCGGCTGCGTGACGAGCTGCAGCGCGAGGTCGACGCCTGCCGGGGCCAGGTCGGTGGCCCTTCCGCTCCCGCGCCCCCGGCTCCCGTACCCCCGAATCTCGCGCCTCCGACGGGGTAGACACGGCACCCGCAACTCCCGCCCCTGAACGCCCGGTCCCCGTCTCGAGTGGTTCAGCAGCAGGTCAAGCAGAGGTGTCGCCGTAGCCGACCAGCTGAGGGTCCTCGCGAGCGCGGCCTTCTTCACGCTCACGGCCTCGTCGTCGCTGATCCCGTCGTACGGGCGCCTTCGGAGTGGCGGCCAACAGATCCACGGAAGGACTGTTGCAAGTAATGGGTCCCGGCTGTGTCACCGGCCAGCGCGTACGTTCTCGCCATCCGGGCCGCCGGGGTTCCCGGCGGGCGTGGAGCATGTGACGAACTGCGCCCACATCAGGGCATGCTCGACACCGCGAGCGAAGTCGGTCCGTTGCGTCGTCGTCCCGTAGATCACAGCTTCGGCCGCGGCGAGTTCGCGCACGATCGTCCGGGCCATGGCCGGAGGGCGGCCGGTCTCACCGGTGACCGGGCCGGGGCCGCCGTTCAGCAACCAGTGCAGTGCCGCCAGGGCGCCGTTCTCGAACTCGCCCGCCGACCTCGCCACGCACTCACGCAGCGCCGCGACCTGCTCAAGAATGACCTGTCGGTCACGCAGTTCGGCTCGAGCCACCATCGGTGCCTCCGATCTGCATCGAACGCTGGGTCGCCCCGCGGCCAGCACTGGCTTACGGTGTAAGGGTTGCCCTCTCGCGCCGATGCAAACCCTTTGCGGAGGTGTCGAGCGACCGCCCGGCCGCTCCCGCCATCGGGCTTCACCTTCCGATGCGAGACGATCAATGCCGCCGACCGGCACCCCGGTTCAGTTCGTCCGCGCTGACCGGCGGCGGATGTTTGTGCCGGGAGGCTGTCGGTGACCCCTCACCTGTCCGCGGCACATGAAACCACTGCCTGCTGCGACATATGGCCGCAACGGCCGCACGAGGGGGATCTCCGACGATGGCGATCGACATCAACAACTCGAAGCGACTGAACAAGGCCACGGTGATCGGGGTCGACGGCACGAAGTTGGGCACGGTGGGCGCGGTGTACTACGACAACAACACCGATCACCCTGCCTGGATCGCGGTGCGAACCGGCTTGTTCGGCTCGCATGTCTCGCTGGTCCCGTTGGCGGCGGCGGAGTTGCGAGGCGAGGACTTGCACGTCCCCTTCAACAAGCAGCAGCTCAAGACCGCGCCACACCACGACCCTGGCCAGGAGCTGAGTCCGCAGGACGAGATCGACCTATTCGGCCACTACGGGGTGCCCTACGGCGACCCGGGCCCTCACCCCGCCGCGGGCCTGGCGGCGGACCGGGCAGTGGGCGGCATAGGCCGCACCGATGAAACGTCCAGGGAGCGGGGCACCGCCGGTCCGGTCACCGACGACGCCATGACCCGTTCCCACGAGCAACTGCGGGTACGGACCGAGTCGCAGCCGAACACCCGTGTCCGGCTGCGCAAGCACGTCGTCACCGAGTACCAGCAGATCACCGTGCCGGTGCGGCGCGAAGAGATCCGTCTGGAGCGGGAGCCGGCCGCAGACCTGAGCCCCACCGTCGCGGCCGGTGGCGCCGCAACGGGGGAGACCCGGCCGGAGATCGGGGCCGAGGTATCTGACCGCGTCCGGTTCGGCGAGGAGGTCCGGTCCGGCGACGAGCACGTGGTCACCCTGTACGAGGAGCGCCCTGTGGTCAGGAGCGAGACGGTGCCCGTCGAGCGGGTCCGTCTCGGCAAGCAGGCCATCACCGAGCAGCAGACGCTCGGCGGTCAGGTCCGCCGGGAGGAGATCGAGGTCGACACCGCCCCCGACGTCCACGACCCGCGCTGAGCCCACTCACCAGGAGACGCTAAACCCTCTCGGTAGAAGACGCAGCGTCCCCTGGATACCGGCCCGAACACGGGCATGTCGCCTGACGACGTGCCGCACAACGGCGTCCCGGAATCCCATTGCGGGCGACCGTGACCCGGCAGGGCGGGTCGGCGACATACATCATCACATCGCATGGAGGTGGACCGCGTGCTTTGGGGTGCTGGAGCGGGGTAGACGATGTCAAGCTGGGGTAATGCTTCGCTATGAGGGAGCCACCCGGAACGGGTGAGCAGCATGGTCGGTTCGGTGCTCGTCCACCGGCGGACTGGTCCGGCCCGATCAGAGTGCTGGGTAGGGATTACTGGACTGCTAAGGCTAGATGTGGTCGCGCCCAGTCTGGCTACCCGTTCGCCTCGTAAGCGATTGCGGTACGACCATGTCGACCTTGACTCGGCTGTTACCGACCGTCAGCAGACAGCGCGCGATCACAACTATGTGAAGGAGTGGATGTAGCAATGAGTTCCTCTCAGCCTCCTGCGGATCGACCGGTCGGTCAGCGACCCGATGATCCTCTCGGTGATCCCGTAGTGCTTCCGACCGAGGTCAACGACAGCTCTCGCGATCTCGGGGAGAGTGCGGATGCGCTTGAGCGCAACGTTGACGCCGAGAATGGCAATCAGAACAAGGCTCAGCAGGTTCGCGCTCAAGCCGCAGCGAAGGCGGCGCAGCTGCGCGGTCAAGTGATGGAGAAGGCTCCGCAGGTTCGGGCTCAGGCCGCCGAGAAGGCGCAGCAGATCCGGGTGCGGGCTGCTGAGAGGGCGCCGCAGGTGACGCAGGCGAACCAGGGCAAGGCAGTAGGCGCCGTGGCATTCGTTCTGCTGGTGTTGTGGCTTCGTCGTCGATGGAGCCGGCGGTCACCCGGGACCGCGGATGGTGCGGTCGGCGCCCTGGACCAGCAGGCGCGCAACCTTGTCGACGATACGGTCGACGCGCTGAGCGCTGAGGCCGCGTCCATGGGTCGGGTCCAGGACAAGGCTGAGAAGGCACGCGGTCGCGCCGCGGCCAGGGCGCAGGAACGTGCGCAGGCCGTCGAGAAGGCGCAGCAGCTGCGCGAGCAGGCCGTCGAGAAGGCGCAGCACCTGCGCGAGCAGGCCGTCGAGAAGGCGCAGCAGCTGCGCGAGCAGGCGGCGGAGAGGACGCATGCCGCTGAGAAGGCGCAGCAGGCTGCTCGGGAGGCCCAGCAGCTAGTGAAATCATTGGGGCGGTGGCAGCCGAGACGGTGATGGTTGTACTGACCGGAGACAGTGAGCACGGGCTGCGGTGTACCGACCTACACGATGTATCGGACACGATCTATCGCGAGCGATACAGGTTGGTCGTGATCCGAAGTCTGGGCGAAGGCAAGCGGGAGCTGCGCTGATCCCGCGGGCCCGGGGGTGTGGTCAGCTGTGGAGGGCCTGCCAGAACGCGGCGCGCACGCCGTCGGCGCCCCAGGCGTTGGGCTCGATCACGTTGCAGTACCAGAGGTTGGGGTCCGCGGGTCGGGGGTGGGTCTGTGCGGGATTGCCGCGTCGGAGTCCGTGGCCGAGAAAGTGCCGGTGGATGTCGGCGACGTGGGCGGCATGCTCGGCGGCCACGGACGCGAGTTCGGTGTTGAGCGCGGCGAGGAGGTCGACGACGGCGGGCCAGGGTGGCAGGCCGACGCGCCCGGCGTCGCCGGTGCCGTCACTGGGGTCGTAGACCGTGCCCACGATGATCGGGGCGTTCGGGCTGCGCATGAGCGGTCGGAGCCGGCGCAGTGTCTGTCCGACCCGCCGGCGCACGACCCCGATGACCCGTCGTGCGCTTGGGGTATCGCCATAAACGCCGAGTAGGTCGTTGCCGCCGACGGTGAGAGTCGCGACGGTGGGCGCGGCGCCCGATCGTTCCAACCGGGGAAGCTGGTGGTCCAGAACGGTCTCGGTCGTGCCGCCGTCGGCGGCGAACAGGTGATAGCGCAATCCCGGGTTGCGGGTGGCCAGGTCGCGCCCGTGCCAGTGGGGGAAGGTGTCGTCGCGGTTGCGCGCGAACAGACTCGCCCCGCCTTGCCCCGGTCCGCCGGCGTACTCGTCGATGGAGATCGAGTCACCGAGTGCGGCGTATACCGCTGGCGGGTCGGGTCGGTCGTCGTGGGCCATGCACCAGATCGTCGCCCCGCCAGCGCCCGGTGGAAAGCACCGCCCGGCAGGATCGGCCCCTTCAGCGGGCCCTCGCGAGACGCCTCGCTGGTCGAGCTGCGGCGGGGAAGTGCGGGTTCGTGGCCAGAGCCGGGGTTGGGCGGTCCGGACGAGGCGGTACATCGGCCTGTACCCCGTGTACCGTACTTCTTGTGGACCCGGCTGCAATCGCACTCGGTCTGCTCACGGGTTCAGGTGTCGTGAGCGAGACGTTGGAAGCCGCGAAGAAGAAATTGCGCTCGCGCATGGCGCGGGAAGCCAAGGACGCGGTGGGCGGTAGCTGCGACGGCGATCATTTCGGCTCGTCGGAGCGCGACTCCAGCAGGTGACCGATTTGATCGGCGCGGCGGCCGGGCCATGACCTTGCCGGCCCTCGACTCATCCTGGTTGCCGATCGGGTGGCCGCGGAGAGCGAGGATGTGATCCCCGCTCGGAGGACCAGGCCCGCGGCGAGGAGTGTCGCGAAGGCCTCGATCAGGCTCTCGTCCTCGGGCCCGGATAGTGCGTTCGGACGCCAGGCGTCCACGCACAGCAGCCCCAGTTGTCGGGTAGCTCCGATCACGCCGAAGCGACACCAGCTCTTGAGCTTCCCGTATTCGGGATCCTCGTCGTCGTAGTCCGTGGCCTGAGCTCTGCGAAACGCGACCATACGGGGTTGCTGACGTCCGCCACCAGCAAGGAGCCATCCCGCCAGGGAGGATTCCTGCTCAGGATGTCGATCGCGACCTTCTCGTCGGGCGTTCCAGGTGCAATCGCCCACGTGAGTTGGGTGCCTCGATGACCGATGACTGCGCCTCTGGGGGAGAACGAGGCGCCCTGGGTCGCGCCGCCGGACCCTGCCGCCACGTCCGGCACCGCCGCAACATGGCTCTGGAGGAAGTAGACCCGACTCGGCCCACGATCGCGCAAACTGTCGTGCAATGAGGTCAGCAGGAAGTTGATGAAGGTCGTCAACGTGTCGTCGTCGTTGCGTTCCACCACCGCGAGCAACCCTGACCCTACGGAGGCCAGCGTCAACTGTGTGTCGGCCCGCTCCAACTTGAGCTGCTCGCGCGAATGTGTGATCTCTTGTACGGCGATACGAAGCGACGTCTGATACTTCTCGTCGTCGACGAACTTGTACGTCGCAACGGCAGCCGCCGCGATCGCAGCCAGCGCCCCGAAGCCGTAGATGCTCGTCGAGACGTCGCCATCCGCGGTGAGGAGCCCGATTAGTATCGGAAGGAAAGTAGTGATCGCGGTCGCCAGACCCCAGCCGACCGCGCCGCGGTGGTTACGCGGTGCTCGTCCCCGCCCTGCCATGCTGCCATGATCGCACGAGAAAATACGCGCCACGGCGGCGGAGCCGGGTGTGCTCGGCGGTCGTAACGCCTGCGGTGGCACCCTCGGCAAAAGGATTGAGAAGCTGACAGCCAACTCGTCGATGATCGGCATGTGCCGTTCGTGGTGCGAAACGAGATCCGGTCGCGAACCTTCGAATACAGCCTCTGTGAGATCTGCTCCCTGGCCGCGAGCGCCAGTGAGGTGGACTGGCGGAGCGTCGCCGTGCCCTTCGCTCCTCGCGAGGAGGTCTGTCGTGCCTGACGAGGTACCGCCGGAGACGCCCGCGACGATGGGAGAGCACTGTGGCATCGGTGTGGCGTCGGGGTAACACGATGCGCGTGAGCGAGCGCGACAGGACCCGGTTCGGGCGGTCGCCCGCTCACAGCGTCGGGTGAGCTGAGGGGTGGCCGTGGACAGTGGCGGGTTGGGTGAGGAGACCGCGGGAGCGTTCGCGAGGGGCGGGTCTTCGGACCGAGGCCACCTCTGGCCGCACGGGTTGCTGCGTCCGGATCCTGGCGAGCCACCGGTTAAGCGGCCCACCTCGGCGACCCCTCAGGAGATCGAGTTCGTGCCCCAGGTACCGACCCGGTGGCTGGAGCCGAAGCTGCTGATGCTGATTGCCGTGCAGGTGGCGTTGTCGACCAAGTTCGCCGAGTTCTTCGACCGGCGCGACGCCCACGCGCACCTTCCGGAGGCGACACAGGCGGGCGCGGCCCACGGCGGCCTCCGGTCCCCGGACCGCCCGGTCGACGGAGCCGCGTCGGCGAGCCGCTGGAGCCTGACGGAGACCGCGCAAGGGTTCGACTTCACCGGCACCGACGAGTTGTGGCTGGACTACATCGCCGACGCCGGGGACGGGTTCGACGCCACCACGACGATCGCCGCGTTGGCAGCATGCGACCGGTTGGATCTGCCGGATCCGGTCGGGGGCGGGCCGACGCGGGTGCACGAGACGCGGGCGGGTGCGGTGCTCGTGCTGGGCGGGGACCAGGCCTACCCGTTCGCGACGATGGAGGAGTACCGCAACCGGTTGGTCGGCCCGTTCCGCTCCGTGCTGCCGTGGACATGGCATCCCCGATGGTTGTTCGCGATCCCGGGCAACCACGACTGGTACGACGGTCTGGCGAGTTTCGTCAAGCAGTTCTGTCAGGGCCGTTGGATCGGCGGCTGGCGCAGTGCCCAGACGCGCAGCTATTTCGCCCTGGCCCTGCCGCACAACTGGCACCTGTGGGCGGTCGACGTCGCGCTGGGCACCGACATCGACACGGGTCAGCTCGATTACTTCGAAGAGCGGGCCCGGGCCCTGCAGCCGGGTGCGCAGATCGTGCTCTGCGCGGCCAAGCCGACCTGGACCGCCACGCACCACGACGACCCCACCGCTCCCGACGTCCTCGAATACTTCGAGCGCACCGTGATCGGCGATCGTGCCGCGCTGCGCCTGACCCTGTCCGGCGACCTGCACCTCTACGCCCGCTACACCGCCGCCGACGACGAGAGCAAGATCATCGCAGGGGGAGGCGGTGCCTACCTCGCGCCCACCCACCACCTGGACACACCCGTCCGACACCCTTCCCCGGACACCTCCGGGACGCGGTCGGACGACGCCCCCAAGCAGTTCGAGCTCCGGCACGTGTTCCCGAGCAAGGACGAGTCCCGTCGGCTACGTGGGCGCATCGTCGCCCAGATCTACCGCAACCGCGGCTTCTTCCTCGTCACCGCGGCGGCCTACGCGCTGGTGGCCATGGCAGTTCCGGCCGACCGCATCTTCGATCCGGCTGGGCGGCTGCAGACCGTCGCCGCGCTTCTCCCGGTGACGCTGGTCGGGCTGCTCGTGTTCGCCGCCCTCTACGCCTTCACCGCCGGGGCGCAGGTGTCGCGCCGCCGTAAACGAGCCGCCGCGACGCTGCACACCGTGCTGCACCTCGCGGTGGTGATCGCAGTCGTCGACCTGCTGCTGCAGCTGAGCGGGGCCGCCGCCGGCGACCCCTGGATGCGCGCCGTCCTCGGCGCCGCCGTGGGTGCCCTTCTCGGTCCGCTCGTGGTCGCGGTGTACCTGTGGATCGCCGACCACTTTCGCGTCAACAGCAACGAGCTGTACGCGGGTTGCGCCAACGAGGCGTACAAGAACTTCCTTCGACTCCACGTCGACCGCACCGGCCTCACCGTCTACCCGATCGGCGTCCGGCTCCCGACCGGCTGGACGTTCGACTCGGACGTGCCCCGGGAGGGACCCGACGATCGGACCGAGCGGGGCGACTGGGCCGGACTTCCATGGTTCCGGCCGAAGGGTGCGATCGAGCCCGAGCTCATCGAGAAGCCCATCCACATACCGCCACAACGCCGCTGCGTCCCGGGCCCGCCAGACACTCATGCCTGACAACGGCACGGTGGGGATCAGGCGACGGTGAACTCGGCGTGCAGGCCCAACACGTAGTGCGGGTCGCCGCTCCCGGGTGCGTCGAGGCTGGTCGAGCCCTGTGAGAGGAAGTCGCCGACGCCGTACCGTCCGGAAGCGAGTCGAAGGAACAGAGTGCCGACCTGGCCGGGGTCGACCTCGACCGAGCCCAGCGCGGCGGCCGTCTGCATTCGCTGGTCGGGAGGTAGGTCGAGCAGCGTGCGGAACGGCTCGGTGACGCCGTCGTTGATCCGGACGATCAGCACCTGGTGTGCTTCGCGGCCCCGGTTGTTCAGCGTCAGCGCCACCGCACCGCTGCCGATGGTGGCGGGGATGCCTTGGTAGGCGTCGTCGGTGGCCGTGACCGAGATCTGGCCGTAGCCGCACGTCCGAAGCATGTACTGGTCGATGTTGTGGTCGGCGGTCTGCAGGTCATCGGAGGTGAAGGTGGCGCTGTCACCGGTCGAGGCGCCGTTGTGGGCAAGTGCGAGGAGTGCCTCGACGTCGGCCTTGATCGGATCGGGAGCGGGTTGCATCGAGGTCAGGATCGGCTCCTGGGCGGACCAGAAGTCCTTCACGATGGTCTGTATCTGCTCAGGCGTGCCCGACCCCAGGTCGGCGTTCATCAGAACGCGCGCTGCGGCCGCGTCGGAGTCAACCCACGCCGAACATACGGCCTCGGTACGGCCCGTGATTGTGGACGGAGCTGCGACAGACGAGGCAGGAGCCGGCCGGGAGGCCGCGGTGGCAGAACCCGGTGGCCCACCACAGGCGGCGATGGAGGCAAGCGCCAACAGAAGTATCCCGAGAGGGCGACAGATGAGGTCGCGACAACGGCTGAAGGCCACCGACTCCCCCCATCGCCGTCAGCGGCTCGACGAGAACGAGCTTACTGCGGTGTCCGATTACTGGACAGCGCGTCGCCGCAGACCGAGTCGCCGATCCAGGCCAGAGTGCGCTCGACCACCCCGCGGCGAGGGCAGACCTGGAAGCCGGACAGGTCGTCGGTGCGCTTGACGATCTGCACTTCGCCAAGCACCGCCGCTGCGTGCGGGACTACGAGACCCCGCCCGCGAACTGCGAAGCCATAGCCCACCTCGCCATGATCCAGGTGTGCCGTCCGGTAAATGTTGACGAGTGGCACGTGATCTCAGCAGTCCTGCGACCACCTTGCGACCACCGGGCGCTAGGTCCAATGTGTCGGACGCCGATAAATCATCTGGGGGTCAAGTGGGCGGACTCGGTCGTGATCGCCGATGAGACCTGACATCTGATTCGCGCCATCGCCGGGGTGGACGTTCTGCTCGGCCGGCGCGGACGTAGCGTTCGCCGAGCTTGCGGACGTGATCGACGAGTTCGGCGGGTTCGAGGATGTGGAAGCCGAGGTCAAGCATGCCGATGTAGGCGGCGATGGTGGCCAGGCTGTCGGCGCCGGTGACGAGGACGCTGTGGTCGGCGTCGGTCATCTCGACCACGCCGACGCCGGCGTGGATGCGTGCGAGTACGTCGCCGGCGGGTGCGTCGACCGCGATGCGGGCGCGTACGAGCCACCCTTCTGCCGCCACCTGGCGCATGACGAGGTCGGTCGCGTCCTCCGGTTCGGGTTGTGGGGTGAAGACGGGGCCGTCGGGGACGCGGAGCTCGAGCCAGTCCACGCGCAGCACGGTCCAGGTCGCGCCGGGCGGGTCGTGCAGCTGCTCTCGGACCACGACGTACCACCGGCGCTGCCAGCTGACCATGCGGTAGGCCTCGGCGAGGCGGACGGGGCCCTCGGGTTCGGTCCCCGGCGCAGCGGTGGTGAAGCGGATCGAGCGGTGGTCACGGATGGCGGCCGCGAGCCGGGCCAGCACCGCGGGATCGACGACAGGATCATCGGCGTCGGTGTCAGTGTTCTCCCGTGCCTGTGCGGTCGCGTCGTGCAGCGCCGCCACGGTACGACGCAGGCGCTGCGGCAGGATCCGCTCCAGCTTGGCCAGCGCGCGGGCCCCGCTGTCGGAGTTGCCGATGCCGGCGAGCCCGGCACGCAGGCCGATGGTGACGGCTACGGCCTCCTCGTCGTCGAGCAGCAGCGGCGGGAGGTTCGCACCGCCACCGAGCCGGTAGTGCCCGGCGCGGCCGACCTCGGCCTCGACCGTGTAACCCAGTGCGCGCAAGCGGACGATGTCGGCGCGGACGGTACGGGCTGCGACGCCGAGCTGTTGAGCAAGCTCGGGGCCGGTCCAGCGTGGGCGCGACTGCAGCAGTGACAGCAGCGCGAGCAGGCGGGCGGAGGTGTCCAGCACGACGTCGAGCTCCTCGCAGATCGAGCACAACCGGGCGGAAACGCGGAACCGAACGTGCCGCATTCGTTCCTAGTCTCGCCTCATGACCTCCACCGGCACACCCGACGCCCAGGGCCCGATCAGCACGGCGACCAGCACGGATAAAGCGGTACGGCCCTTTACCATCGCGGTCGACCAGGCCGACCTCGACGATCTCGCCGACCGGCTGGCGCGCACCCGGCTGCCGCGCCAGGCGCCGGGCGACGACTGGACCTACGGAACGCCGAACCAGTACCTGGCCGCGATGGTCGAGCAGTGGCGCACGTTCGACTGGCGGGCGTACGAGGCGCGGATGAACGCCGTGCCGAACTACCTGACCGAGATCGACGGCCAGACGATCCACTTCGTGCACGTGCCCTCGATGGTGGAGGGAGCGACGCCGCTGTTGTTGCTGCATACCTACCCGGGCTCGTTCGCGGAGTTCCTCGACATGATCGGCCCACTGACCGACCCGGTCGCGCACGGTGGCCGCGCCGAGGACGCGTTCTCGGTCGTGGTGCCGTCGATGCCGGGCGTCGGATTCTCCACTCCGGTCGTCGACCGGGGTTGGACGATGGCCCGGGTGGCGCGTGCGTACGACACGCTGATGCGGCGGCTGGGCTACGACAGCTACGGCGCGCACGGCAGTGACATGGGAGCGATGGTCGCGCGTGAGCTCGGATTGCTCGACCCGCCCGGATTCCTCGGGCTGCACGTGCTGCAGCTGTTCAGCTTTCCCTCGGGCGACCCGAGCGAGTTCCAGCGGCTGGAGCCGGCCGACTACGCGGGGCTGGAGCACATGCAGTGGTTCCAGTCGGTCGGTGGCTACAGCCAGATGAACGGCTCCCGCCCGCAGACGGTCGCGGTCGCACTGTCGGACTCCCCGGTCGGGTTGCTGGCCTACCACGAGCTGTTCGCCTCGTTCGGCAACGGCACCAGCCTGGTGACCGTAGAGCAGATCCTCACCCAGGTCTCGCTGTACTGGCTGACGAACACCTCCGCCACAGCCGTGCGGTACTACCACGAAGAGGCTCACGCCGGCGGCGAGTCTCGGGTAAGTGACGCGCGGACCGGCGTGGCGGTGTTCGCCGACGACTTCCAGACGATCAAGGTATTCGCCGAGCGCGACAACACCGGCATCGTCCACTGGAGCCGCCACGACCGCGGCGGGCACTTCGCGGCCTTGGAGAACCCCCACGCGATCGTCACCGACCTACGACGCTTCTTCGGCTGAGCAGCGTCCCCGCGGTCATGACGCCCTGCACAGGCCGGCCGTCTTCGAGATAGCAGAGCGTGTGCCGGCGGGTCGCCGCCCGTACCCGCCGCCGGATGGGTTTTCTCAGCATCGTGAGGGCCGTGGGCAGGTCCGCGAACCGGTGCTCGGCGATCTCCTCAGACTGCACCATGATCGTGGCGAGGCTTGCGTCGCTGAACGCGTCGCAGTCGAACAGGTACCGGATGCCGCCCGGTTTGCCCGGGCGAGGGCGGCGGAAGTCCATGCACGCCAGCCGCGCCGGATGGCCCACGCCGATGTGGAGGCCGCATTCTTCGGCCACCTCACGCCGGCAAGCGTCCCAAGGCGTCTCGCCGTCGGCCTCCATGACGCCGCCGGGAATCGTCCACCCGGACTTGTAGGTTGGCTTGAGGATCAGCAGCCGACCTGCCCGGTCGAAGATGAGCGCGCCCGCGGAAACCGGGACAGCCGGGAGGCCAGCGGAATCCAGGGCGGTCTCATCCGGCCCGAAACCGTTCTCGGTGGTCACGGCCCCTCACGCTACGGCGCCCACGGGGACGCGTAACAAGATGCGAGGTACTGGGCAGGTCGCTCGACGGCGAGTGGCACTACGGACTGGAGCTGGACGACGGGGCCACAGTCGCACACGTCTCCCGAACGTGCACCACCAGCGGATCGTCCGTCAACGGGTCGTCCAGACGCCTTACTGATCGTCATGGCGAGACCGCGTGGGCGCCGCTAGGGCTGGTGTTGCTCGCTCCGGCCGAGCTCAGGCGGATCGGCGCCCGGCCACGTCGGGCGGACACCGTAGGGCTTCCGATTCGTCCAAGCCAGGAAGTCCCGCGGCTGTCACCCTGGCTGGATGATCAGAAGAGTCGTTGCTTACGCCGGTGGAGACGATCTCGCGGCCTCCCGGGACTTCTATGTAGGGGTCATGGGGTTCGAGGTCGCGATGGAGGATCCGGTGCTCGCCCTCACGTCGCCGACGAACCCCACGGCTCAGGTCCTCATCCCCGCACGAGGGATGGAGAACCCTGCCCCGCGGTTCGGGATCGACGTCGGAGATCCGGAAGCGGTCGACGCCGCGCACGCCGAGGCCGTGCGCCGCGGAATGCGCGTGGTGTACCCGCTCACCGACGAGCCATGGGGTGTCCGGCGGTTCTTCGTGGAGGATCCGAGCGGCACCGTGATCAACGTGCTCGCCCACCTGGCCTGATCCGCGTCCCGGACCCGAGCAGTCGCAGTCGCCGCCCGCATGGTGCGGAGCGGTCAGCGGTGGGCGTCCATTGCGGCGGCCATGAGCTCGGCGAGGCCGCCACCCTCCCGCATGTCGAGGTTGACCTCCACCAGGTCCGGCAATTCCGCTCCGCCGGCCGGTCGGATCCCCACGGCGGGCAGCTTGGCGGTCTTCGGTCGCTGCGCGCGTCGCTCGGCGTGCCGCTGGGCGTGCCGCTGGGCGGTCGACGCCCTGTAGTCCAGGCGTTAGGTCCGGGTGGAGGCGTTGCGGCGGACCTCGCGGGAGATGGTCGACGGGCTGCGGCCCGGCCGCCGGGCGATCTCGGGACACCGAGCTCCTTCGCGGGCCACAGTGCAGTGTCTTCCCGCTCGGCCGAGGAGAGATAGCGGCCCGAGACCGTCGGTGGAGCGTGGCCGGCAGCCAGCGCGGAGAAGTTCGGTAGGAGGCACCGAGGCGTGGTCGGTGCAGAGCCGCGACGCTGGTCCGCAGGCCGCTGGCGGTCCCGTGCTCTCCGCTCGAGCGCGACAGCCGCTGTGACGGAGCTGCCCGTTCAGGCAGCGAAGGGAAGGGTGACAGGATGCGCGGAATCGCTGCAGGTATTGCCCAGGTCAAGATCCCGGTGACTGACCTGGCCCGTAGCGTCAGGTGGTATCGGCAGCTGCTCGGGCTGCGACTGTGGACCGAGATAGTCGAGGACGGCGTCGCCCGCGGGGCGGCTTTGATCGACCCCCAGGGCCGGTTCGGCATCGCCCTGCGGGACCGGTCGGTCTCTGCGAGCACACCTGACCTACGCGGGTTCGACGTGGTGGCGTTTCGGCCCGAATCCCGCGCCGAGCTTGAGCAGCTGGCCGCCCGCTGTACCGGGCTCGGCATCGCGCACGACGGTATCCAGGTCACACCGGGCGGGGACCTGCTCGACGTACCCGACCCCGATGGCACGGTCGTGCGCTTCTACCACTTCACTGCCCCCACTGGCGGTTTCACTGCTGTCGAGTTCCGCAACGGCGCGTTCGTCGGCACCCACCACCGCTCGACACTCGACGAGCCGACCGACATATCTGCCGTCGATACAACCCGATGAGCTTCACGAATCCGGCGCAACTGGTCGTCGATCTCGGCGGGGACCGGCGGTGACGTCCGGGCAGAACAAGCCGTCGCGGCGCGCCAGCAGCTCCAGGGCGTACCCCGGAGGGCGCCGCCCTACCTGTTGACGGCGCTGCGGGTGACCACCGTCTTCGACACGGCAGGCGTCCGGTGATCGGCGGAGTGGGTGCACCTCACCTGACGGCTTCCACGACGTGCGCGCTCATCTCGGCCTCGATCGGGCCTGCCCCGAGCTGCGCGGTCAGAGCCTCCTCGACCCGGGCGTCGCCGAGGCCAGGTCGCCGCGACCCACGATGCCGGCGCGCAGCGGCGTGCCCGTGCAGTAGCCGAACGCGAGGTCGGCGGCCGACGCGGCGTGCCCTGTGACCGTCACCGTCTCCGCGGAGACGGCCCTGAACCCGCCGCCACGCACGTCCGCGACGACCTGCGCCAGGTCGTGGTAGCCGTGCGGGATCTGCTCGAGGAACCGGGGTGGGTCGTCGGGGAAGGCCCGGCGGAGACCGACCGTCACGGCCCGCTCGAAGCCGTGGGTGTCCAGGGCATCCCAGGTCGTGAACAGTAGCCGGCCGCCGGGCGCCAGCACGCGCCGCGCCTGCGCGAAGGCGGCGGGCTTGTCGGGGAGGAACATCACCCCGAACTGGCAGACGAGGAGGTCGAAACCCCGGTCGCAGAACGGGAGCCGCTGGCCGTCGACGACCGCCCAGTGCGCCCGCGGCACCCGCTCGGCGGCCGTGCGCACCATGGCCGGGTTCAGGTCGGTGGCCACCAGCGTCGCGTCCGGCAGCGCGCCTACCAGCTCGCGGGTCACCACTCCGCTGCCCGCGGCCACCTCCAGCACCCGGTGCGCGGGGGTGCCGGCCGCCCGGCTGACCAGGTCGACCGCGAAGGAGTGGAACACGGTGGGGCCGAGGTAGCGGTCGTAGGTCTCCGCCATCGCGCCGACCCAGGAACGGTCCCGGTCGGGTGACACGAGGGGACTGTACGGCCGCAGGCGGCCCCCGACGACCCCCCCGTCCGGCTCGCGGCATCGACCCGGCCACGACGGAGCGAGCCGCGAACTGCCGGGTCCCGCTGTGGACGTCCGTCGGGCCGCGGAGATCTTCTCGTCGACGAGCCCGCTGATGCAGGGTCGCCGCCATGCCACGGGTGCCGTGGGTGATCGGTGCTCGTCGTCGTGCAGTGCGCAGCCGCGAACTCTAACTGCGAGCGAGTCGCGGCTCCCACGATGTCCGCGTACACAGCGGAGCAAACCATCTACGTCTGGCACCGCCGGCGTCTGATCGACACCGGGCAGCGACCCGGAACCACCAACCACGCCGAGCTGGTGGCGGCGCACCGACGGATCGCCGAGCTCGAAACAGCGCCGCGCCGCCCCGCTGATGCGGGACGGCGCGGTAGGAACTGCTCTCGACGGCTGTGGTTGGTCAGCAGCCGGGCGAGGTCAGGAGCGGTTCGTGCGGTTCTCGGTGTCGTCGAACTCGATCTGCTCCTTGCGGACCTGTCCGCCGACGGTCTCCTGCTCGGTGACCGTCTCGGTGCCGAGCTTGACCCGCTCGACCGCCACAGCCTCGGTGCCGACCACGGGGCGCTGCGCGTGCAGGGTGACCTCGTGCTCCTCCTCGGAGATGGCCGGGCCGTCATAGGCGTCGCCGCGGTTGGCGTCGGTGATCGGCTCGCGCTCGAGGGTGACCTCTTCGTGCGAGACGGGCACGGTGACCTGCTGGTGCTCGGTCACCACGTGCTTGCGGAGGCGGGCGCGGCCGGCCTCGCGGGTCTCGGTGCCGACGCGGAGCTGCTCCTCGGAGCGGGTCATCGCCGAGTCGGTGGTGGGACCGGAGGTGTCGCGGCCCTGGACACCGGACTTGCCGGTCAGGTCGCGGCGCTCGTCGGACGCGTCGACCCTGGCGGCGGAGCGCCCGGCGGTGGTGCCGTAGTGGCGGTAGAGCTCGTCCTCGTCCTCGGCGCTGATCGCGGCGTCCGGGTCGTGGTGCGGCGCAGCCTTGAGCGCGGCCTTGTCGAAGGGCACGGAGAGGGTGCCGCCCTTCCAGCTGGCCTGGGCCAGTGGCACGAGCGTGACGTGCGAGCCGAACAGGCCGCTCTTCACCGCTGCCCACTCGGGTGCGTCGGTGGTGTCGTCGAAGTAGATTGCGTCGACCTTGCCGAGCTTCTCTCCGTCGCTGCCCTGGACGGGAGCGCCGGTCATCGTGCTCGGGTCGCTCATGTTCGAAATCGTCATGGTGTCCTTTCCGGCCGCGGAGGGTCACTCCACGGAATAGCTGTACTCGTACTTCTCCTCGGATGGAGGAGGGGAGAAAGAACGTGATCGCCGAGCCGCTGATTCAACGGTCGACCGGGATGGGCTCAGGCGTCGTGGTGCGCGCGGCTGCCGGCCTTGGCCAAGCCGCGGCTGACCATGTAGCCGATCGCGAGCAGCGTGACGTAGAACCAGGCCTTGTCGGCGAGGAAGACATCGCCGCGGCCGTCGGAGTCGCCGACCAGCGCGGAGGCGACGAGCACACCGACGACGGCGACGAGGAAGACGATGAACTCGGTCGTCTTGAAGGCGGCCTTCGTCTCGGTGCTCGGGCGGTAGGCCGCGGTGTCGGTCGATCCGTCGTGCAGGGCGTGGCTGGGCGTGCTGAGAGACAAAACAACTCCGTGATCAGAATGGGGGGGCGGCCGAGAACATGTGGACCCGCGGATGGGGTCTTCGGCTCAGAACTGACAGTAGGCTCAGCAATCGGCGTGTGCCGTGATGGAGACTCACGTCCTAATAGGTTTGCCGAGATCCGCCCGACCTGGAGGCGGTGCCGTGACGGCGGCCATGCGGAACCGCCGCTGCTGACCACCTGCAACGGGGCCGGTGAGCAGCGAACTGCTCACCGTCCCCGCTCGTCGCCAACCGATCACCGCGCCTCAAGAAGCATGCGGCAGCGGACTCCATGGTCGACCCCAGCGGCGGTCGTGCCACCGCCGCCGCCGTCCCGGGCGCGGAACTCGTCCTCGTCGACGGCATGGGCCACGACCTCGCCCCGACCTGTGGGACCTGATCGCCGATAATGTCCGCTCGGTCGTCGAACGCGGTGAATCCCGCCGACGAGGAGCCCCTTCCGCCTTGGCCTGAGCCTTCTCGTTCATCTCGTGCAAGCACCCGAACGCCGAGCTTTGCCCACGACCTGCGACAGGAGACGAACGATGCGCCGACTCACCTACTTGATCGCCATGACAGTCGACGGCTTCATCGCAGCCCCCGACCGCAGCGATCCCACCGGTCCGGACGGCTTCTGGCCGTTGCCCGAGGACTACATCGCGCACCTGGTGGCGGAGTTTCCCGAGACCCTGCCAGCCGCGGCCAGGAACGCGCTGGGCGTGACGGCCACCGGCGGAGCCTTCGACACTGCCCTGATGGGCCGGCGGACCTACGAGATCGGTCTGGCCGCAGGGGTGACGAACGCCTACCCGCACCTGCGCAGCCTGGTTTTCTCCCACACACTCGCCGGCAGCCTCGACCCGTCGGTCGAGGTGGTCGCCGGCGACCCGGTCGAGCGGGTCCGCGCGCTCAAGGACGAGCCGGGCAGCGGGCTGTGGCTGGTCGGCGGGGGATCGCTCGCGGGTGCCCTGTACGACGAGATCGACGAACTGGTCCTCAAGATCGCGCCGATCACCATCGGAGCCGGAGTCCCGCTCTTCGGCGATACGGATACATCGTTCCGGCTGCAGGGCTGGATTCCTCAGGCGGCATCGACCTTGCGCAGCGGCGTCTCGATCCTGTCGTTGAGGCGCCCGGACTGATCACGATGGATATCCGCGCCGGCCGTCGCCCGACGACGACGGCAGTCGAAAGCGTCCACCGGCTGCCGGCATAGCACCCTTCCGTTGCAGAAGCCGATGAGCAGGCAATGTGGATAGTCGTCGGATCGGGAGCACGTCTGGGTCGGGTCGGCTATTTGTCCCGCCCGCTCCTGGTTTTGGCCCGGTGCGCGCGGACGCGCGCCCGGACCCCGCAGCGTTCGGCTGAGCACCACCGGCGCCGTCCGGTCGGGTCGAGGAACGCCATGTGGCACTCGGCATCGGCGCACGCGCCGAGGTGGTCGCGTTCGGGGCCGGTCAGGTGTTCGACGGCCTGGCGGCAGATGCGGGCCAGCGCGACGTTGACCGTTCGCGGCGCTTCGACGATCGGACGCCCGGCATGCGACAGCACCCGTAACGGCTCGTCGCGATCCAGCCACGGCTGCAGAGCCTCCAGTGCGACCACGTCGACCTCGTCGTTGGCCAGCACCGCCAGGGCAACGGGGCGGAGCGCCTCGCGCACGTCGCGTGCGGCGGCGACGTCGGCCTCGGTGACTGGCTCCCGTGGGGTGAGCCCCTCGTGCGCCAGCCACGCCGTGAGCTCGGAAACGCCCTCCAGTCGTTCGGTCGGGGCCGAACCGTAGGCGCCGCCGACCGTGGCGAGCAGGTCGAGCCACGGCGTGCCGGCGTCGAAGCGGAGCGCCGGATCGGCGCGGGTGGCGGCCACGCCATCAATGTAACAGCTTGACACGTTACTTCGGGCGTACTCAGACTGTAACGGCTCGAACTGTTACAACTGGAGGTTCTGATGGACCGACTGCTACGACCGCTGTTCGTACTGCTGTGGAGCAGCGGGTTCCTGGCCGGTGTCCTCGGCACCCGCGACACCCCGCCGCTCGCCCTGTCGGTGTGGCGATTCCTGCTCGCCGCCGGCCTGCTGCTGGCTGTCGCGGTGGTCACCCGCGCGCCGTGGCCCCGGACCCGGCGGGAGTGGCGCGACGTGATCGCCACCGGCGTGCTGCTCCAGGCGGTGCAGTTCGGCGCCGCCTACAGCGCCGTCGCCCTCGGCGTTCCCGCGGGGCTGGCCGCGCTGGTCCTGTGCCTGAGCCCGGTTCTCGTCGCCGTGGCGTCGGGCCCGGTGCTCGGCGAGCGACTCGGCCGGCGGGGCGCCGTCGGCTCGGCAGTCGCGGTCGCCGGGACGCTGGTGGCCGGGGTCGGGCACCTCGACGACGGCGGATCACTGCTCGGCATGACGCTGCTGGTAGTAGGCTTGGTCGGCTTCGCGGGGGGCACGCTCTACCAGAAGCGTTTCGGCGCGGCCATGGATCTTCGGACCGGTACCGCCGTGCAGTTGGTGGCCGGCGCCGTGGTTCTCGCGCCGCTGTCGTTCATGGTGGAGGGCGGACTGCCGCTGCCCACCGGCCCGGTCGGGTTCGCGGCGCTGGCCTGGCTCGCCGTCGCGAACTCCATCGGCGGGGTGCTGATCCTGTTCGTCCTGCTGCGAGGCGGCACCGGCGCCGGAGTGAGTGGCCTGCTCTACCTGGTGCCCGCCGTGACGGCGGTGCTCGCCGTACCCGTCCTCGGGCAGCCCGTCGACGCCGAGACCCTCGCCGGTCTCGCGATCACCCTCGTCGGGGTCGTGCTCGTGAACCTGCGAGGCACTGCGCCCAGGCGTCGACAGCAGGTCTCGCACCGCTGGTCGCGTCGCACGACCGGTATCGGCAGCGCCGCGCAGGCTGCAGCCGACAGGTAGCGCTTGTTGTCGTCGGCGGCACGTTTCTCCAGCCCGGCGGCCACCTGGTAGCGATTACGCCTCGGTCCTTTGCCGATGGAACGGGAGCGGGTCGGTGGACCGGGTGGGGTCGGGGACCTCGGCCATCGTCGGGGTGGAGGACGGGCTGTCGGTGGCCGAGGTCGTCAGCTCCGGCGGCGGAACGGACGTCGGCGCGGAGGTCGGAGAGGACGGCGGGACCGGGTCGAGAGCCAGGTCTGAGCCTTGGCGGGTACGGACGGCATGATCGACGCTCCATCGGCCGGGCCCGGCCGCGGCCAGCACGAGCAGGAGCGCCGCGATCGCGCCCACCAATTCCCAGCCGTTGTCCGCGGCGAAGATGCCGTTGGGGATGTGCACGAACACCGCGGCCCCAACCATGACGATCATGTAGCAGGCCGCGACAATGGTCATCAGGGCTCCGGCGAGTACCAGGACGCTGCCGACGAGCTCGACGACGGTCACGAAAGCCGCCGAGACGATCGCCGCCGGGATGCTCATGGACTCGAAGCCCTGGGTCGTTCGGCCGAGGCCGTTGATGAACAGCTTCTGGTAGCCGTGCGCGAACATGATTGTGGCGAGTATGAGTCGCGCGAGGACGAGCGCGACTTCACCGGCTGGGCCGGGCAGCGTGCGATTCACCGATGACCTCCCCGAGTGCGAGCGGTCACCGTAAACCATCCGTGTGATCACTTCACCCGCATGGCGCGGATTCGGTCACTCACCGCAGCCATGTCAAGCAAATGGTGGAGTCCGCAGCGCAGGCGGCCACCCTGTGCACGGTTTCGGGCACCCACGGCCGTCACACCTGCGCCCCCGCCGCGCGGGTCGGCACGGAGCCACCCAGCCGCTCGATCAGCTGCCTGCTCGCGCGTGCGGTGATCGCCATCAGGGTCAGGTGCGGGTTGATCCCGGTGCAGGTGGGGAAGACGGCCCCGCTGAACACGTGCAGGCCCGGGGTGTCGTGCACCTGCAGGTCGCGGTCCACCACCGTCTCGCCCGGGTCGTCGCCCATCCGCGCGCCGCCGAGGTCGTGGCTGCTGACGATGCCGCGCAACCGCGGGCCGTCCCAGGTCTGCACGGCGCCCATCTGCCGCAGTAGGCGCGCGCACTGGGCCTGCATGAAGTCCTGGAGCCGGTGCTCGTTGGGCCGCATGTCGGTGGTCACGCGCAGGACCGGCAGCCCGAGCCCGCTGCGGTCGCGGTACCGCGGGTCGAGATCGAGGAAGTCGGTCCGGTACGACAGCGAGTCGGGCTGGATGCGCACGGCCGCGATCTCCTGCCAGCGCCGCATGTGCTCCTGGTAGCCGCGCCCCCAACTGCGCACCTCGGGCGGCAGCGGGTCGCGCGCGATCTGCAGCGGCAGCTGCTGGTTCTCCACGTTCAGGCTGGCGCCCCCCACGAAGCCGTGCGCGACGCTGTCGAAGCCCTCGGCGTCGAAGTCGTCGAGGGTGGTCATCTGCGCGGCCGGCCCGGTGTGGGAGTTGAACGTGACGCCGGGCAGGTGGCCGTAGACGTCGCCCCACTGCTTGAACATGAAGTGCCGGCCCAGCTGTCCGGAGGATCCGCCGAGCCCGCCGGAGAGCATCAGCAGCCGGACCGTCTCGAACGTGTACCCCGCGACGATGACGGTGCGGGCCCGGAACGTGCGCACCTCGCCGAGCGGGTCGAGGTACTCCACGCCGTCGGCGTGCCCGTCGCGGTCGGTGAGCAGCCGCAGCACACGGCAGTGCGTCCGCAGGTCGAGCCGCCCGCCGGCCAGCGCCTGCGGCACCGAGGTCAGGCCGGGGTTCCACCGGTCGTCGTGGAAGGAGCCGAACGCGGCGCTCCACGGGTGGTAGCGGGTGGCGGGCAGCCCGTTGTAGGGGACGCTGTTGACGCACGCCGGGGTCGGGTAGGCGTGCAGGCCCAGGTCGCGGGCAGCGGCCGTGAACATGTCGCCCTTGCGGGTCGGGCGCAGCGGCGGCATCGGGTAGTCGGTGGAGCGCGGCACGAACGGGTTCGCGTCCCGGTCGCCGGCCACCCCGGCCACGCGTTCGGCCAGGTCGTAGTAGGGCTCGAGCTCCGCGTAGTCCAGCGGCCAGTCCGCGACCGTGCAGCCCTCGGGCAGCACGTCGAGGCCCCAGCGCTCGGCGATGTGGCTGCGGTACGCGAAGTGGTGGGGGTGCATGCGCCGCAGCGCGCCGCCCCAATGCCGGATCGACCCGCCGATCCCGTTCATCATCCGGCCCAGGCTGAACGTGATGGGACGGGTCGGCTCGCCCTCGTTGCGCCGCCAGCGCGGGGCCTCGGCCAGGAACTTCGGGCCCATGTCGCCGCGGCAGTAGTAGGCCGCGCCGAGCTCGTCGGGGTGGTAGTCCGCCCGGTGCCGCCAGTTGCCGGCCTCGAAGCCGACCACCCGCAGGCCCGCGTCGGTGAGCAGCGCGGAGACAAAGCCCCCGACCGCGCCCATGCCCACGACGATGACGTCGGCGGGGCCGGGCGGTTCGACGGCGGCGCGCTGCGGGTCGTAGCCGGGCACCTCGCGCGGCGGCTCCTCCGCGGACCCGCCCAGGCACCAGCCCGCGTCGGCCAGGGAGCGGACGTCGCCGCCCTTGGTCACCGGCTCCTCGGCCCACTGCTCCTCCGCCGAGTGCTCCAGCCAGACGCCGGGGTGGCCGAGGAAGCGCCAGCCCGCCTTGTCGCGGTTGCCGCCGTGCGCGGGGTCGGCGAACACCCCTTCCTGCAGGTGGCCGTGCAGCATGTGGAAGAACTCGCGCTGGTCGGGCACGGTGAAGGCGGGCAACGCTCCGGCCTCCAGGTCCGTGAGGAGCGCCTCCTGGTCGGCCGAGGTGCAGTCGGGGAAGCCCACGCCGTGGCGGCGTCGGGCCTCCCGGTCCAGGGCGTCGAGCCCGACGTCGTAGGCGTCGCGCTGGTGGCGGTCGTGTCCGGCCAGCGCCCGGTCGAGGTAGGCGACCGCGCCGATGTCCACCGCGCCGGGATGGTCGGACCCGGCCGGGAACATCGCCTCGAAGACTGCGGCGACGCACCGTGCCCGGTACGGGCTGAGGCTCAGCAGGCCGGTGTCGGTCACGCGCGTCCTCCGTAGCCGAGGTAGAGCGTCTTGTGCTGGACGTAGCGCTGGTAGCCGTGCTCGCCGTCCTCGCCGCCGAGGCCCGACTGCTTCCAGCCGTGGTGGAAGCCCTGCACCTGCTCCGGCCCGATCTCGTTGACGTAGACCTCGCCGAACTCCAGGTCATCACAGGCCTGCATGGCGGTGGCCATGTCGCGGCTGAAGACGTAGGCGGTCAGCCCGTAGGTGGTGGAGTTGGCGAACTCGATCGCCTGGCCGTAGTCGTCGAAAGGGACGACCGGCAGCACCGGGCCGAACACCTCCTGCTGCACGATCTCCATGTCGTTGCGGACGTCGGTCAGCACGGTCGGGGCGAACCAGTTCCCGTCGCGGTACCGCTCGCCGTCGGGCCGGCCGCCGCCGAGGGCGAGCTTCGCGCCCTGGTCCTGGGCGCGCGCCACCATCCCGGCCACCTTCTCCCACTCGGCCGCCGACACCTTCGGGCCCATCTCGGCGCTCTCGTCGGACGGATCGGCGACCCGGATCGCGGCGGAACGCTCGACCAGCCGGGCGACGAACTCGTCATAGCGGCTGCGGTGCACGTAGGTGCGCTCGTTGCAGGTGCACACCTGGCCGCAGTTGACGAACCGGGCCTGCGCGGCCAGCTCGACGGCCAGGTCGAGGTCGGCGTCGGCGAACACGAGGAACGGCGCCTTGCCGCCGAGCTCGAGGGACACCGGGATCATCGACGGCGCCGCCGCGGCCAGGATCTCCTTGCCGGCCCGGACCGACCCGGTGAGCGTGACCATGCTCGTTCGCGGGTGCGTCACCAGCGCGTTCCCGACCACCCGGCCGGCCCCGGTGACCACGTTGACCAGGCCGTCCGGCAGGCCGGCGAGCTGACACACCCGGGCGACCGCGAGCGCGGAGAGCGGGGTCTCCTCGCTGGGCTTGAGCACCACGGCGTTGCCGGCCATCAGCGCCGGCCCGAGCTTGCGGGCCACGATGGCGGCCGGGTAGTTCCACGGCGTGATCGCGGCGACGACCCCGAGCGGCTCCTCCCGGGTGACCAGCATCTCGCTCGGTCGGCTGGCCGCGACCACCTCGCCGACCGCCCGGTACTTGTGGGCACTGGCCGCGTAGTCGAAGAACGCCCGGATGCCCTCCACCTCGCCGCGAGCTTCGGTGATGGTCTTGCCCTGCTCGGCCACGACGATCCTGGCCAGCTGCTCGGCGTGCCGCTCGATCTCGGTGATGACCGCGGTCAGCGCGTCCGCGCGCTCGGGCAGGCTGCGCCGCGCCCACTGCCGTTGTGCCGCGACGGCGGCGGCCATGGCCGCGTCGACGTGCTCGGCGGTGCCCTCGGGGACGGCGGTGAGCTCGCCCCCGCTCGCCGGGTCGAGCACCGGGCGGGTCGACGGGGAGGTCACCCGCTCGCCCCCGATGAGCATTCCGGGCTGCTCGCCGAGCAGGTCGAAGGTGTTGGTCATGGAGTGCTCCTGGTCGTCGAGTGCGGTACCGGGCGGAGCAGGGCCTTGACCACGCCGCGGTCCCGCGTGGCGGCGAAGGCCTGTGCCCAGTCGGTCAGGGGGAACACCGTGGCCAGGGGGCGCGGGTCGACCGCGCCGCGGGCCAGCAGGGCCAGCGCGGCGTCCCAGCTGGACCAGGACGACGACAGCGAGAAGGCGACGTCCGCGGCCCGGTTCATGGCCAGCCCCCAGGGGATGGGGATGGTCGGCTCCCCGCTGACGCCCAGCACGCACATCTGCCCTCGGCGGCGCAGGCTGCCCAGGCCCTGGGCGACGGCCGCGGCGGCGCCGCTGGTCTCCACCACCAGGTCGATCCCGCGGTTCCGGGTGTGGCGGTAGGCCCGCTCGGCGACGTCGCCCTCGGCGGAGTCCCACACCTCCAGGCCGAGCTCGGCGGCGAGCTCCAACCGGACCGCCGAGGAGCGCCTGCCGACCAGCACCACGCGGCCGGCGCCGGCCGCTGTCGCGGTGAGCGCGCAGAGGATGCCGATCGGACCCGGGCCGATGACCATGACGGTGCCGCCCGGCGGCACGGGGGTGCGCTCGAACGCCGTGACCACGATGGCCAGCGGCTCGACCAGGCCGGCGGCGACGTCGTCCACCTTGTCGGGGACGGCGTGCAGCAGGTGGGCGGGCACGGCCACCCGTTCCGCGAAGCCGCCGTCGATGCCCCAGCCCGGGGACCGCTTGTGCGCGCACAGGTGGGCCAGGCCGCGCCGGCACAGGTGGCAGCGGGTGCAGGCCAGCGAGTGCGGCTCGCACACCACGCGGTCCCCGACCGACCAGTCCTCGACGCCCTCGCCGAGCTCACGGACGGTGCCCATGAACTCGTGACCGAGGGTGACCGGCGGCCAGCTGGGGAACTCGTCGTCCACGATATGCAGGTCGGTACCGCAGATTCCGGCGTAGCCGACGTCGAGCACCATCCAGCCCGGCCGGGCCTGCGGCGCCGGGACCTCGTCGAGGTGCAGGGCGTGCTCGCCAGCGGCGTGCTTGCGCAGCGCCATCATCGTCGTCGAGGGACCCGTCACGAATCTCCCCGCACCAGGACCTTGAGGCCGACGCCGCGGCGCAGGTCGGCGATCGCGGCCGCCGCCTCGTCCAGGGTGACGGTGCTGGTCAGGAACGGCTCGGGGTCGAACCTGCCGCTCGCGACCAGGTCGGTCGCCACCGCGAGGTCGCCCCGCGAGTAGACGCGGGTGCCGACGGCCGTCAGCTCCTTGAAGGTGACCGCCCGCAGATCCACCGGCGCCGGGTCTCCGTAGACCGCGACCACGACCACCGTGCCGCCGGGCGCGACCAGGTCGGTGACGAGCGCGGCCACGGCGGGGTGCCCGGCGGCGTCGAAGACGACCTCGGCGGCCAGCCCCTCGGCCGACGCCACGGTCTCCAGCCCCAGCCCGGCCGCGAACTCGCGGCGGGCCGGTGCGGGCTCGGCGAGCACGACCCGGCCGGCCCCGGCGTTGCGGGCGCACAGCGCGACCGCGACCCCGATCGGGCCGCCTCCGACGACGGCCACGGTCTGACCCAGCTGCATGCCGGAGCGACGCACGGCGCGCACCGCTACCGCGAGCGGCTCGGCGAAGGCGAGGTGGCGCAGGTCGGGCGAGCCCGGGACCGGGATCAGCCGGTCGGCGTCCACCGCGACCAGCGGCGCGGCGCCACCGGGGAAGTCAATGCCGATCAGCCGCAGGTTCTCGCAGGTGTGCGGGCGGCCGCTGCGGCAGGTGGCGCACCGGCCGCAGGAGACGAGCGGGTCGACGACGACCGCGGTGCCCGCCTCGAACCCGTGCGCGGTCGCCGCGACGGTGCCGGCGATCTCGTGCCCGATGACCACGCCGGGCTTCGCCCGCGGGTGCTCGCCCGCGCAGATGTGCAGGTCTGTGCCGCACAGGCCGGTGTAGCCGACCGCGATCAGCACCTGGTCGGGGCCGGGCTCGGGCTCGGGCACCTCGGCGACCACGACGTCGCTGCCGCCTACCCAGGTGAGCGCCCTCATCGCGCGACCTCCGAGGACTTCTGCGCCGGCCGGTTCACCGGCGAGCGGGGCGGCCCGCCCTGGCAGACCCGCACGGCCTCGCGCGCGACCTCCGTCTTGAGCTGCACGAACGACTCCTCCGAGTACCAGGCGGCGTGCGGGGTGAGGATCACCCGCGGGTGGCGGGCGAGCCCCTCGCGGGTGGCGGCGTCGGGCGGCTCCGGGTCCAGCACGTCCAGGGCCGCGCCCGCGATCGCGCCGGCGTCGAGCGCCGCGAGCAGCGCCGTCGTGTCGACCAGCCCGCCGCGCGCGGTGTTCACCACCACGGCGGTGGGCTTGCACGCGGCCAGCGCCTGCTCGCCGATCAGGCCGCGGGAGTTCGCGTCGAGGGTGGCGTGCAGGGAGATCACGTCGCTGACCGCGAGAAGCTCGGCCAGCTCGACCCGCTCGATCGGCCCGGGCGGGCGGCCGTCGAGGACGTCGGCCCCGACAACCCGCGGCCCGAAC
Source organism: Pseudonocardia charpentierae (assembly GCF_031845345.1). Taxonomy (NCBI): domain Bacteria; kingdom Bacillati; phylum Actinomycetota; class Actinomycetes; order Pseudonocardiales; family Pseudonocardiaceae; genus Pseudonocardia; species Pseudonocardia charpentierae. The sequence continues at coordinate 31,895 of NZ_JAVREJ010000020.1, forward strand.
GCGGCCGCCCGGGCGGCCACAGCCTGCCCGATCGCCCCGCAGCCGACGACGCCGAAGGTCAGCTCGGACAGCCGGCGCAGCGGGCGGGCGTCCTGGTACTCCCATCCGCCTGCCCGCACCGAGCGGTCGTAGACCGTGACCCCGCGCAGCAGCGCCAGCGCCAGCGCGAGGGCGTGGTCGGCGACCTCGTCGGTGCCGTAGTCCGGGACGTTGGCCACCCAGACGCCGCGGCGGGTGGCCGCCTCGACGTCGACGTTGTCCACGCCGACGCCGTAGCGGACCACCAGCTCGACGGTGGGCAGCGCGTCGAGCACCTCGGCGGTGATCGGCGCGTACTGGTTGATCAGCACCCGCGCCCCCGCGCTTCGGGAGATCACGTCGGCCGCGGTGTGGCACTGCTCGCGGCGGAACCCGATCCCCGCCGGGGCGAGCACGGCCTGCTCGGGGTCGAGGGTGGCGTGGTCGCAGTCGGTGACCACGACGGGCGTGCCGGTCATGCCTGCGCCGATCATTTCGGGGAGCCTCCGATCCGGTGCGGCGCGAGCGCCTCGAAGTCGAACGTGAGCCCGTGCCCGGGCCGGTCGGGGGCGACGGCCGCGCCGTCGACGATCTGCAGCGGCTCCGCGAGGTAGCGCTCCAGGCCGAAGCCGTGGGCCTCCATGTAGCTGCGGTTGGGGGCGGCGGCCATCAGATGCACGGTCAGGTCGTGCGCGCCGTGGGAGGTGACCGGCAGGTTGTGCGCCTCGGCCAGGGCCGCGACCTTGCGGAAGACGGTCATCCCGCCGACGTTGCACACGTCGGGTTCGGGGAACGTCACGGCGCCCACCGTGATCATGTTCTGGAATTCGTAGAGCGTGTGCAGGTTCTCCCCACTGGCCACCGGCAGGCCGCCGTCGCGCAGCACGCGCGCGTGCCCGGCGACGTCGTCGGGGATCGTCGGCTCCTCCAGCCAGACCAGGTCGAACTCGGTCAGCGCACGGGCGACCTTGACGGCCTGGTCGGCGGTCCACTTCATGTTGGCGTCGACCATCAGCGGGAAGCCGTCGCCGAGGTGCTCACGCATCCGCCGCACCCGCTCGACGTCCTCCCGCCAGTCGGCGCGCCCGACCTTCATCTTGATCGCCCGGAACCCCTCCTTGCGGAACCGGTCGGCCTGCTCGAGCAGCGCCTCGATCGGGAAGTCCAGGTCGATCCCGCCGGCGTAGACCGGCACGCGGGGGTCGTAGCCGCCGAAGTACCGCCACAGCGGCTGCCCGTCGCGGCGGGCCCGCAGGTCCCACAGCGCGATGTCCACGGCGGAGATGGCCGAGGTGGCGTGCCCGCCGCGCCCGGCGTAGTGCACCGCCCACCACATCTTCTCCCAGACCTGCTCGGTCCGGTCGACGTCGAGCCCGACGACCACGGGGGCCAGGTAGCGGTCGACGAGCACCGCGAAGGCCTCCGCCCCGGAGTTGACGGCGTAGGTGTAGCCCAGGCCGGCCGCGCCGTCGGAGTCCTGCACGCGCACGGTGACCAGCTCGAAGTGCGGCATCACGCCGTGCGTGGCGTCGGTCAGTACCACGGGCAGCGGGACCTGGTAGAAGTCGGTACGGATGGAAGCCACGGTGGACACGGTCGCTCCGGGGATCAGAAGGTATGGAGACGATCAGGCGAGGGCGGCGCGTCGGCCCCTGGTCAGGCGCACCTGCAGCAGCACCACGACGAGCAGGAAGGCGCCGCGGATCACCGACTCCCAGTAGGAGCTGATCTGGAGCCCGCCGCGGCTGTTCTCGAACACGATCACGTTGAAGATCAGCTGCAGGAGCAGCACGCCGACCAGGGTGCCCAGCACCGATCCGACGCCCCCGGTGAGCAGCGTCCCGCCGACCACGACCGCGGCGATGGCGCTGAGCTCCCAGCCCTGCCCCGCGGCGGCGTCCACCGAGCCGGTCTGCGCGCCGAGGAACGCCCCGGCGGTGCCCGCCAGCGCCCCGGACAGCGTGTAGACCGCGACCTTCGTACGGTCCACCGGCAGGCCCATCAGCCGGGCCGCGTCCTCGTTGCCGCCGACGGCCAGCACGTTGCGGCCGAAGTCGGTCCGGTCCAGGACCAGGGCGCCGACCGCGAAGAGCAGCGCCACGATCCAGAACGACACCGGGATGCCCAGCAGTTTCCAGGCGCCGAAGGCGGTGAAGCCGCCGGGCTGGGCCACCGCGGACCGGGCGTCGGCGAGGTAGAGCGCCAGCCCGCGGGCCACCAGCAGCGAGGCCAGCGTGACCAGGAACGGGGCCAGCCGGAAGCGGGCGATCAGGACGCCGTTGACCAGCCCGGCCACGGCTCCGACGGCGACGGCGGCGAGCACGGCCGGGACCAGGCCGGCGCCGCTGAGCTGGACGGCGACCACGCCGCCCAGCGCGGCGACCGAGCCGACCGACAGGTCGATGCCGCCGGTCATGATGACGAAGCACATGCCCAGCGCGACCAGGGCGTACTTGGCGTCGTCAGCGAGCACGCTCTGCACGTTGAAGCCCGTGGCGAAGCTCTCGCCGTAGCGCAGCGTGCCGAACACGACGAGGACGATCAGGGCGATGAGCGCGCCCTGCTTCTGCAGGACCCGGCCGATCCGGCCAATGCGGGCCGGGGCGGTGGTGGTGGACCCGGTGCTGGTGGACCCGGTGCTGGTGGACATGGGGACTCCCGACGCGCTCAGCGGGCCCGGCGCTGCAGGAACAGCGCGACGACGATGACGACCCCGGTGACGATCTGCGCGATCTCGCGGGGGACGCCCTGGGCGATGAGGGTGTTCTGCAGCAGCCGGAGCATCACCGCGCCGACGACGGTGCCGACGACCGAGATCCGGCCGCCGGTCAGCGGGGTGCCGGACACCGCGACCGCGGCGATCGCGTCCAGCTCGACGCCCAACCCCACGTTGTTGGCGTCGGACGCGGCGGTGATGCCGATGACCACCAGGCCGACCAGGCCGGCCAGCGCCGCGGAGGCGATGTAGGCCACCATCGTGACCCGCCCGGTCCGGACCCCGGCCAGCCGGGCCGCGGCCGTGTTGCCGCCGGTGGCCAGCAGGGTGCGCCCGTAGCCGGTGTAGCGCACCACGAACCAGAGCACGGCCGCGACCACGATCATCAGCATCACCGGCATGGGGACGCCGGCGATCCGGCCGAGGCCGAGGAACTGCAGGCCGGGGTTGCGGAAGCCGGTGAGTTTGCCGCCGCTGAGCAGTTGCGCGATGCCCCGGCCGGCGATGAAGAGGATCAGCGTGGCGATGATCGGCTGCACCCCGTAGCGCACCACCAGCGTCCCGTTGAACACTCCGCACGCCGCAGCCACGGCCAGCGCGAGCAGGACGGCCAGTGCGGGTGGGAGCCCGCCGAGCACGGTCAGTGCGCCGACCTGGCCGGCGATGGCCATCACCGAACCCACCGAGAGGTCGATGCCGGCGACCGCGATCACCAGGGCCATCCCGAGCGCGACGATCGCCACCGGCGCCGCCTGGCGCAGCTGGACGTCCATCAGGGTCTGCCACGAGAGGAAGTTGCGCGTGAAGACCGCGTTGTAGGCGAGCAGCAGCACCAGGAGCGCCGCGGCGCCGTACTGCCGGGCGAAGCCCGTCCACGACCGGCCGGTGGGGCGGCGCGTGGCGGCGGGAGACGTCGGCCCGGCAGTGGCCGTCTCAGTCATGGACCTCGTCCTCTTCCCGGGACCCGCTCGGTTGCCGCGAGCCGGTAGCGGCGGTCCCCTCGGCCATCGCGTGCAGCATCGACTTCTCGCTGATGTCCTCGCCCTCCAGCTCGGCCACGGTGGCGCCGTCGCGCAGCACCACCACCCGGTCGCAGTCGGTGATCAGCTCTTCGAGCTCCGAGGAGATCAGGAGGACCGACAGTCCGTCGTCGGCCAGCTCGCGGACCAGGTTCTGGATCTCCTGCTTCGCCCCGACGTCGATGCCGCGGGTCGGCTCGTCGAGGATGAGCACCTCGGGATCGGTGCACAGCCAGCGGGCCAGCAGGACCTTCTGCTGGTTGCCCCCGGACAGCTCGCTGATCTTCTGGTCCGGGCCGGCCAGCTTGATGTCGAGCCGCCGGATGAACCGGTCGACGATCTCCTGCTGGCGGCCCCGGTCCACGATGCCGCGGCGGAGCAGGCGCGGCAGCAGGGCCAGCGTGATGTTCTCCCGGACCGACAGGTCGGGGATGATGCCCTCGCCCTTGCGGTCCTCCGAGTTGAACCCGATCCGCGCCCGGATCGCCTCCTGCGGCGAGGCGAACCGGACCGGCTCGCCGTCCCGGTGGATCTCGCCGTCCGTGACGGGGTCCGCGCCGAACAGGGCGCGTGCCGTCTCCGAGCGACCGGACCCGAGCAGCCCGGCCAGGCCGACGACCTCGCCCCGGCGCAGCGTCACCGACGACCCGTTGAGCACCGGGGCGCGGCGGAGGTCGCGCGCCTCCAGGACGGTCGGGGCGGCCGCCGTCGCGGTGGCGCCGACGTGCTGTCCCCGTCGCTCGGACTCGGTCAGCTCGCGGCCGAGCATGGTCGAGACCAGGTCGTAGCGGGACAGCTCGGAGATGGGCGAGTCGGCCACGGTGCGGCCGTCGCGCAGCACCGTGATCGTGTCGCACACCGCGTACAGCTCGTCGAGCCGGTGGGAGACGAACACGATCGCCACGCCCTCGTCGCGCAGCCGGCGGATCACGTCCAGCAGGGTCGCCACCTCGCGCTCCGCCAGCGACGACGTCGGCTCGTCCATGATCACCAACTTGGCGTCGAACGAGAGGGCCCGGGCGATCGCGGTCATCTGCTGGGTGGCGATCGGGTACTCGACCAGCGGGCGGGTGACGTCGACGTGCACGTCGAGAGCGGCCAGCCGCTCCCGCGCCTCGGCGTTGACCGCCTTCCAGTCGATCAGGCCGAACCGGCGACGGGCCCGGCCGATGCAGATGTTCTCGGCCACCGACCGGTACGGGACGAGGTTGACCTCCTGGTAGATGGTGGCCAACCCGTTCCGTTGGGCGTCCTGGGTCGAGGTGAAGTCCACCGGGTTCCCGGCGAACTCGACCTGGCCGGCGTCGCGGCGGTAGACGCCGGTCAAGACCTTGATCAGGGTGGACTTGCCGGCGCCGTTCTGCCCGATGAGGGCACGGACCTCGCCGGCTGCGACGCTCATGTGCACGTCACGCAGCGCCGGCACCCCGGCGAACGACTTGTCCATGCCGCTGCACCGCAGCAGTGGCTCCTGGGCCATGGCGCCCCTCCGCGATCCGCGTCGAGCCGCGTCAGTAGGCGCTCTCGATGTTCTGCGCGGCGTTGGCCTTGTTGAACAGCCGGTCCTCGAGCACGAGCTTCACCGGGACCTGGCCCTCGGCGTACTGCTTCATCGTCTCGAAGGCCTTCGGCCCAAAGCGCGGGTTCGACTCGACGCTGGTGTAGAGGTCACCGGCGTCGACCGCAGTCAGCGCGTCCCGGGAGCCGTCGATCGACACGACCTTGATGTCCTGGCCCGGCACCTTGCCGGCGGCCCGGATCGCGGCGATCGCGCCGAGCGCCATCTCGTCGTTGTGTGCGTAGACCGCGGTAGCGTCGGGGTGGCTCTGCAGCAGCGTCTCGGTCACCTCCTGGCCGTCGGCCCGGGTGAAGTCGGCGGACTGGGAGACCACGACCTGCAGGCCGGGGCACTGCGTGATCGTCTCGTCGAAGCCCTTCTTCCGGTCGATGGCCGGCGACGACCCGGTGGTGCCCTCCAGCTCGATGATCGTGGCGTTGCCTCCGGTGGCCTGCGCCATCGCCCAGGCCGCGCGCTTCCCCTGCTGCACGAAGTCCGAGACGATCACCGTGACGAAGTCCTCGCCCGGCTTCGCCGCGGCCGGGTCGACGTTGCGGTCGAGCAGGAACACCGGGATGCCGGCGCCGGCGGCCTCGGCCACCACGTTGCCCAGCTGCTCGGTGATCGGCGCGACGAACATCGCGTCCGGCTTCTGCGCGATGAGGCCCTTGATGTCCTGGATCTGCTTGGACTGATCGTTGTTGGCGTCGGTCACCGTGAGCTGGTATCCGAGCTTGGTGGCCTCATCCTGCATGCTGGCGGTCTCCGCGAGCCGCCACGGGTTGTTGCTGGCGTTCTGGCTGAAGGCCACCTTGTAGGTCGGCTTGGCCTCGAGCTTCGGCGCGCCGCTCGCCATGGGCACGCCCGTCGGGGGCGCCGAGTTCCCCGGGTCCGGGGCCGAGGCCAGCGGGCAGTTCGCCGCGGCGGCCGGTGGCGCGCCGGCACCGCCGCCGCCGGCGGCCGGGGCCGAGGGAGCGGCATCGTTGGAACATCCCGCAAGCCCAAGAGCTGCCACCGCCACACCGGCGAGCATCGCCCTGGTTCGGAGTTGCATCGGTGGACTCCATCCCGTCGTTGGGTGAGAAAACCGGTTCTCCGGCGAGAGCATGGCACCGTGTCCACGGGTCGTCAACATCCGATTCCGCAACAAACGTGCTGTTGGAAACCGGTTTTCCGCGCTACGTTGAACTGAGGGGGCTACCCATGGGGGATCACGTTGAACCGGCGGGCGAGCGCGTCCGTCTCGTGGACGTGGCGCTGGCCTGCGGCGTCACGAAGTCGGTGGCCTCACGGGCGCTGAACGGCGATCCCAGCCTGACCATCCGCCCCGCGACCCGGCTACGGATCCTCGCCGCGGCGCGGGAGCTGGGCTACCGGCCCCACGCCGGCGCTCGCGCGCTCGCCGGCGCCCGGACCCGAGCGCTCGCGCTGCTCATCCCAGACCTCAGCAACCCGGTGTACTCCCGGATCGTCCGCGGCGCCTGCCGGCGGGCCCGCGAGCGCGGCTACGTGGTGCTGCTCGTCGAGGACACCCCCGCCGACGGTGCCGACGAGACGTTCGCCGACCTCGTCGAGGAGGGCCGGGTCGACGGGCTGCTCATCGCCTCTGCGCGGCCCGACCACCGGTTGCTCGCCTCCGCGCGCCTGGACCGGCTGCCCCACGTGTTCGTCAACCGGGAGATGCCGGGTTCCGGGCGCAACGTCGGGATGGATCTCGCCGAGGCCAGCGCCACCGCCGTGCGCCACCTGTACGCGCTCGGGCACACCGGCATCGGCCTGGTGTCCGGCCCGGCCGAGCTGTATCCCGCCCGTGTCCGGGAGCAGGGCTTCCGCGATCAGATGACCGGGCTGGGGCTCGATCCCGGCTGCTGCGTCAGCGCGCCGTTCAGCGAGGAGGGTGGGTCGCAGGCGGCCCGCCACCTGCTGGCCCGGCGACCGGCGCCCACCGCGCTCTACTGCGGCACGCTCGGCCAAGCCATCGGCGCCCTGCACGCCCTGCACGTCCTCGGCCTGCGTGTCCCCGAGGACGTCTCCGTCGTCTCCTACGACGATCTGCCCCTGGCCGACTACCTCAGCCCACCTCTGACCACGGTGGCGATGCCGCTGCTCGAACTGGGCGCGGCGGCGGTGGACGCGGTGCTCGACCAGCTCGAGGGGGCGGCGCCGCACGACGTCGCCATCCCGACCTTGCCGGTCGTCGTCACCCGGGCATCCACGGGTCGCGTGCCGACGAGGTGAGGCGCCGCGCCCCGGCCGGCGCCACCCCGTTCCGACGCCGTGCCGGGCCGACCCGTCCGGTCGCCCGCCCGCTCCACCGCTGCATCGTCCGTCGCTGCGCCTCCCGCCTCGGTAGCGCTGCGCAGCAAGTCAGGGACATGAACTCGGTTTTGGGCACCCACAGGAACTGACGAAGCTGGAGCCACACTTCGGCGCCGAGGTGAACGATCGCGCAAAGCGGCGGAATGCGGCGTCGGTCGATCGGGGGACAGCAGGACAATCCCGCCAAGGCCCCAATCGACCGACGGTGCAAGTGCACAGCGGCGCGCACCCTTCAGCTGCCGGGAATTGCCCGGAACTGCAAGAAGGGAAACTCCGATCAACACCGCCACTACCCGCGGCGCCGGCAGCACCAGGATCAGTAACGATGCCGAGCTTGGCGCCGCCTCTGCCAGGAGTCTCGTTCGCATCCGCGAGATCGGGCCTGGCGACGGCGACGTCGTCGACGAGGTCTTCGCCGGGCTGTCCCGATACAGCCGCTACCTGCGCTTCCAAGCCCCGGTCGCCGAGCTCTCGGCTGCCACCCGTCGGAGCTTGACCGCGTTGGACGGCCGGACGCATGTTGCGCTTGCGGCCTTCAGCCAGGACCGTCCCATCGGCATCGTGCGGATCATCGACCTCGGCGACGGGCGCGGGGAGCTCGCCGTCGAGGTCATCGACCGCTGCCAGGGCTGTGGAGCCGGCACCGAACTGTTGCAGGCGGCCCGGAACCGGGCTGCGGAGCTGGGCTACCGCGAGCTCGTCGGCGAGATGCTCGTGGTGAACGCTGCCGCTCTCGCGGCCCTGCGCCGCGTCTTCGGCGTCGTGCGTGTTCGTCGCGATGGTTCGGAGCTGACGGTAACCGTGCCCGTCGACGGTGAGCCGGCGCCGGCTGACCGCGTGGAGCGACTCGTCGCGTAGTGAACCCCACGGGCTGGTCGCTATCAGGTCGGCGTGCCGGGGGCCTCGCACCCGTCCGGATCGGTCCCTATCCCCAGGCGCTGGGATCGCCATGGTCGGGCGGCGTCAGCCGGGGCTTGAGGTGGACGGTGGGCATCGGTGGTGCCGGCAGGCGTTGTACCTGGCCGCGGTACCCCTCGACCCGGCCGAAGCGCTCGGACGCGGCTTCCCATTCCTCGCGGAAGCCGGCGATCTCTTCGTGGCTGCGGCCGACGAAGTTCCACCACATCAGCACTGGCTCGGTGAACGGCGTGCCGCCGAGCAACAGCACCCGGGCAGGTCGGTCGCCGGGGTTGGCCACCGTCAGCCGGTCGGCACCGGGGGACAGGTAGCCCATCTCGGCGCGGACCAGCTCGGTGCCGTCGAGAAGGACCGGCCCGAGGTCGACGAGCACGCCGTGCTCGAAGTCCGCCGCGACGTCGAGGGTGAGCTCGGCGTGCGGGGCGAGCACCAGCTCTGCGCCGAGCAAGGGAGTGTGAGTGATCACCGGGGAGGTGTGGCCCGCCAGCGTGCCGAGCAGTACGCGCGCCGTGGAACCGCCGAGGTGGACCGCCGAGGGCACGTGGTGGGTGAAGTCCCGGGGCCGGTGCCGGGCGTGGTCGGGCAGCGCCACCCAGAGCTGGACGCCGTGCAGGCTGCTGGTGCCGCGTGTCGAGACTTCGGAGTGCGCCACGCCGTACCCGCCGGTCATCAGGTTCAGCTCCCCGGGCCGGACCATCGCGTGTACGCCGCTGCTGTCGCGATGCTCGATCTCACCGGCGAACAGCCAACTGACGGTCTGCAGGCCGGTGTGCGGGTGCGGGGGCACGTCCATCCCGCCGGTGTCAGTGATGTCGTCGGGGCCGTAGTGGTCGGCGAAGCACCAGGCGCCGACCAGAGAGCGGGCTCGTTGGGGCAGCGTACGGCGCACCGTCATCGCGCGCGGACCGCCGAGCGGCACCTCACGGCTCGTGACCACCTGGACGTTGCTCACCGACCCACGATGGCACAGTTCCACGTCTCCGGTCTGCGGTCGGCGCAGGTCGGTGGACAGCGCCGAGTACCGACGCTCCGCGGGTGCCGCCCGTGGTGTTACTCGCTGGCGGTCTGATCGGGCGGGTGCCTACGGTCGCGGCGTGTCGCGGCTGGTGCTGTTCGCGTGCTTGGCTGGTCATGGGCATGTGACGCCCACGCTTCCGCTGGTCGCCGAGCTCGTGCGGCGAGGGCATCGGGTGGAGTACGCCTGCGGACCTGAGTTCAGGGAGGCAATCGGGCGGGCCGGTGCGCAGTGGGTGGCGATGCCCGGACTGGCGCCGTTCGTCCCTCCGGCGCAGGTGGGCCCGGAGATCGTCGCCCTGTGGTTCCGGCACTTCTTCGCCGGCCTGGCGGCGACCTATCCGGTCCTCTTGGCGCATTGCCGCGCGCATCGGCCCGACGCAGTGGTGTACGACGCGACGAATTGGCCGGCGCGGTTGGTCGCACGCCGGATGGGCCTTCGGGCGGCGCGCACGATCCCCAACCTGGCCGAGAACGAGACGTACTCGCAGGTCGACGACGCGCTCACCACCGGTCTGGAGGGCGACCCGCAGATGGCGGCGTTCGCCGACGACGTCGCGGCGTTCGCCGCGGCGCATGGAGTCGACATCGACGTCGCCGGGACCATGGACGTCGTCGAGGATCTCAATCTGGTGTTCGTCGCACGGGCGTTCCAGCCCGCCGGGGACAGCTTCGACGACAGGTTCCGTTTCGTGGGAGCGATGATCGGCGGGCGCGAGCAGGTGCAGTCCTGGTCCTCGCCGCACCCCGGGCTGCCGCTGCTGTTCGTCTCCCTGGGATCGATCTTCACCGGCCGTCCCGACTTCTACCGCACGTGCGTGGAAGCCTTCGGCGACGGCCACTTCCAGGTGGCGATGACCATCGGCGATGTCGATCCCGCCGACGTCGGCCCGCTGCCGCCGACGGTGCAGGTCGCATCGTGGTTTCCGCAGCTCGCTGTCCTGCGGCAAGCCCGCGCCTTCATCACCCATGCGGGGATGAACTCGACGATGGAAGCGCTCTACTACGGCGTACCCATGCTCGCGCTTCCTCAGATGCCCGAACAGGCGGTTAATGCCGACCGCGTCGCCGCGCTCGGCCTCGGAGTGAAACTCGACCCGCAGGCCATCACCGCGGACGCCTTGCGCAGCGCCGTCGCTCAGGTCACCGTGAGCCCGGTGATCCGGACGAACCTCCATCGTATGCAGGCCGAGGTGCGTGACGCCGGTGGAGTCGAGGCGGGTGCCCAGGCCATCGAGGAGTACCTGGCATAGCAGCACCGTGCGTGCAGGAGCCGACCACGAGGCTAGACAACCTGATGCCGGACGCGGACGACGAGTTTTGCCGGTGGCGCGGTTGTGTTCCATGTCGTCGTCGGCCTGGCGCACTTGCTCCAGACCGTTGTAGACGCGATCCACAGGGAAGGTCAGCTGACCGGCCGCGACCGCGTCGAGGATCTCCTGAAAGGCCTCCCGTGGCAGGTCGGCGGCGTCGCCGAAGTAGCCCGCCAGGCGCACACCCTTCGGCAGGTACTCGTTCGGGGAGAAGCCCCGCACCGTGTACTGGTTGGAGAGGCTGCCGCCGAAGCAGGCCGTGCCGTGCACCCGCACCGCGCGCAGGGTGTCGGGCAGGGTCGGCGTGCCGACGAGATCAGGGGCGGCGTCGACGCCGTCCGGATAGAGCTCTCGCACGGCGGGCGCGACCTCGCCGGTGTCGAGCAGTGGGTGGTCGACACCGTGCTCCTGCAGCGAAGCGAGGCGGCCGGCCTGCCGGGTGGTGGACAGCACCGTGGCGCCGCGCCATCGGGCCAGGGCCGCGGCGGCCAGGCCCACCGAGGAGGTACCGCCGCGGATCAGCACGGACTGACCGGGCTTCAGGTCCAGGCCGATGGTGAGTGAGCCGTATGCGGTCTGCACCATCTCCGGCAGGGCACCCGGCACCTCCCACGGCAGGTCGGTGTCGACCGTGATGACCTGGGACAGCGGCACCGACGTGTACTCGGCATAGCCGCCGTCGTAGGTGCCGCCCATGTCGCCGATCATGGCGACGACCTTCTGTCCGGGAGCCAGCCCGCTGTCGACCGGGGCCGCATCGACGATGCCGGCGGCCTCGATGCCCGGCACCCGGGGAAACGCGGGAGCGGGAGCGTCATCAGCCGGAGGTTGTCCACCGGGCCGGGGGCGGAGAGCCGGACGGCGCGCATCGTGGTTCGCGACGACGTCACAGGCCTGCCTTCTTCCTCGGTCAGGCCGGGCCGGGCCGGTCGAGCCACGGGTAGCGGGCCGTGTCGCCGCCCGCGTAGTCCGGGTCGAGGTAGATGAAGCAGCGCTGGATGAGGAAGTCGCGGACCTCGAACACGTCGCACCAGCGCCCGGCGCCCCAGTCCGGTACGCCCGCGCGCCAGGCGCCGTCCTGGTGCTCGCCGTACGACGTGCCCTCGGCGACGATCGTGTCGCCGCCGGAGAAGACCCAGTTGAACGACGCGTAGTCGTGTTTGATCGACTTGAGGGTGCCGCCGATGTCGCCGAAGAGGCGACCGATGGACTCCTTGCCCTCGGCGATGCCCCACTTCGGGAAGTACACCTGCGCGTCGTCCGCGAACAGGTCGAGGATGCTGCCGCCGGTGCTCGTCACCCCGGCGTTGTCGAAGGCCTTGAGGTACTCGAGCGCGACGGACTTGCGCTGCTCGTCAGTCATGGTCTGAGTGGCGACGGCCATGGTCTTCTCTCCTGTCAGGCGGTCGGGACGAGGGCGGGGCGCTCGGCGTGTGCCGCGGACGCGGCGCGGTGGGCGAAGGCGATGATCGGGCCAAGGGTGGCGCCGCCTGCCCAGTAGGAGTTGCCGGAGGCTGATGCGACGCAGTTGCCCACGCCGTAGAGGCCGGGGATCGGGTCGCCGAGGTCGTCGAGCACCTGGCCGTCCGGCGTGGTGCGCGGCCCGCCCTTGGTGTCGAGCGTGCCGCCGGTGACGAGGGCGGCGTAGTAGGGGCCGGTGTCGGCGAGCGGCCACATGGTCGGGTTGGTGCGGCCGGGCTCCTCCTTGACGGGGCCGTTGAAGATCATCTGAATCGGTGTGCCGCCGCGGCCGAAGTCCTCGTCGCGCCCGGAGGTGGCGAAGCCGTTGAAGCGCGCGATGCTGTCCTGCAGCGTCGGCAGGAACCCGTCGGCGAGCCGGACTCCACCGGTACGGGCGGCGACCGAGGCCAGGCGGGCATCGACGGCGGCGGCCAGCTCCTCCAGCGTCTCGCCGCGGATGACATGGGAGTCGTCCGCGCCCGGCGGGACGATCAGCCGCCCGTACTCGTCGCTGGCGCTGTGGTCCTGGCTGCGCTGGTCCCAGATCTGCACGAGCACGAGGTCGGGGTAGGTGCCCGTGCTGCCGTCCCAGCGGAAGAACGCCTGCGCCAGCTCGTTGTAGGGCAACTTCTCGTTGACCACACGGCGGCCGCGGGGGTCGACGAAGAGCATGGAGTCGCCCGCGACGGAGAACATGCCGACGAGGTCCGGACGACCGGAGCGCTCCAGCGGCACCGGGCACATCCAGGCCGAGTTCATGTTGCGCAGCTGCGCCCCGACCGCGCTCGCGATGCGGACGAAGTCGCCCTCGTTGGTGGCGGCGGCACAGCCGGGGAAGACCGGGGCGCGCAGGAAGTTGGTGCGCAGGTCGTCGTCGTGGGTGAAGCCGCCGCTGGCGAAGACGACGGCCTTGCGCGCTCCGACCCGCTGGACCCGGCCGTCCGCGGTGCTCGCCTCGACGCCCGCGACCCGTCCGCCGCGCAGGATCACCCGCTGCACGCGGTGGCTCGTGCGGATGTCGACGCCGTCGCGCTCGGCGGCGGCCGACATGGTCCGGACCGCGTGCTTGCCGCCGTCGGACATGGACTCCGAGGCGTCGACCGGCACGAGCACACGGCCGTACGGTGCGGCGTCCTCCGGGATCTCCGACCAGTAGTCGGGGACGGCGGGGCAGTGCCGGTAGGGGAGCGCGCCGCGCTCGCGGAGCAGCTCCGTGGCCGGACTCGCACTGTCGTAGATCGCGGAGAGCGCCGCGTGCTCCCATTCGGTGAGCCCGAACGTCGGGCTGTCGGCGTCGTACCGCTCGGGGTGCGAGAGCCGGGCGACGTAGCGGAGGTAGCCCTCCTTGGTGTCGCTCAGGCCGGCGGCGCGCATCGGCTCGTTGTTCGGTACCCAGTACCAGAAGGCGGCCTTGTTGGCGGTGCCACCCAGCTCGGCGGCCTTCTCCAGCAGGATCACCTCGTCGCCGAGCCAGCGGGCGAACAGCGCGGTGGGCAGGCCGCCACCCCCGCCGCCCACCACGACGACGTCGGCCTCGACGTCGAAGGGCAGGTCGGGGGAGGCGGGACGGGCGGTTTCGCGTGGGGCGACGGACGGGGTCACGGCGACTCCTTCGACGGCGGTGTCGTGCGGGGCGATGCGGGTGGAGGGGAATCAGGCGCCGGAGTACTTCTGGCTCATCCCCAGGTCGACCGGCAGGGCGGCGCCGGTGATGTAGCGGGCCTCGTCGCTCGCCAGGAAGAGCACGGCGTTCGCGACGTCCTCGACGTCGAGGTACGGCTCGTCCCACATGTTGATCTTCGCGAGGGCCGACAGGGAGTCCTCGAACGTCGGGTTCTCGAGGTCGGGCCGGTAGATCCGGGCCGACGACGGCTTGTCGATCATGATCGTGCGCACGTTGGTCGGGTGCACCGAGTTGACCCGGATGCGGTGGAGTGCCAGCTCGTTGGCCAGTGTCCGCGACAGTCCCAGCACCCCGTGCTTGGCGGCGTTGTAGTGCGCGATGCCGGGAATGCCGCGCAGGCCCGCGGTCGAGCTGATCAGCACCACGGACCCGCCGGGGCCGCGCTCGATCAGGTGCGGGATCGCGGCCTTGGTGGTGTGCCAGACCCCGCTGAGGTTGATGTCGATCATCGTCTGCCAGTCGGCCTCGTCGAGCTCCCAGCTCGGCCGCACCGCGTTGATGATCCCGGCGTTGGTGCCCGGCCCTGCCCGCGAACCGCTCCCGTGATGAAGGCGACCTTCCCGTCCATGCGTCCCATGACGTCTCCTCTCAGCGGGCCAGGACGGCGGTGAGGACCTGGGACAGCTCGGCGGCGGGGTCGTCGACCGCCCCGGCTGCCCGCCACGCGACGTGCATGTCCGGCCGGACCAGCACGCAGCCGTCCTCGCCGACCTCCCGGGCCCGCGCCCAGTCCTCGTACAGGTCGATGTGCTCGCGGCCGGGGCCGATCACGTGCGCGGCCAGCTCGATCCCGAGGTCGGTGGCGACCTTCTCGGCCGCGTCCGCCCACGCCTGGCCGGCAATCCCGGTCAGCAGGCAGAACCGGCCCTTGCCCGCGAGGTCGTGGGTCGAGACGCGCCGGCCGGCACGGCCCAGCCAGACGTGCGGCAGCCGGGCGCCGGGCCAGGTGGTCGGGTGGTAGTGCAGCTCGGGATCGCGGTCGTACGCGGGCTCCGGCGTGCCGTCGGGTACCACAGCGCCCGACGCGTAGCGCTGGCCGAGCTCGACGCCGTGCGCGTTGAACTCGTAGTCCTTGAGCTCCAGCGCCTTGCGCAGTTCCGCCCGCTGCCGCGCGGCCTCCGGGGTGTTGTCCCGGCGGCTCTCGATGTGCGCCCGCATGACGTCCGGGTCGTCCGTCCCGAGCACGCCGAGCGCGGAGAAAATCGGGCCGAACTCCTCGATGCTCTTGTTGGCCCGCAGCACGATCTGCCGTCCGACCGGCGTCCGCTCGGCGTCGTAGGAGTCGAGCAGCGCCTCGCCCGCGGTCCCGCGGAGCACGTAGGCCAGCTTCCAGGCCAGGTTGTAGGCGTCCTGGATCGAGGTGTTGGAGCCCAGCCCGTTCGACGGCGGGTGCCGGTGGACGGCGTCGCCCATGCAGAACACCCGGCCCGTGCGGTAGCGGGTGGCGTACATCTTGTTGTTGCCCCACAGCGAGGTCGACCGGATCGTCACTGCGACCGTGTCGTCGCCGACCAGCTCGTGGACGATCCGCGTGGCCATCTCGTCGTCGACGTCGGGCGGCGGCTGCCCGATGTCGTAGCCCCAGACGATCAGCCACTCGTTCCACGGCCGGACCATCCGCACGAGCCCCAGCCCGATGCCGCCGACGTCCGACCCGGGCTGCAGCACCCAGTACAGGACGCTCGGCCGGTGCTCGACCAGGTGCGACAGGTCGGCGTGGAAGACGATGTTCATCGAGCCCGCGAGGTCCATCTGGCCCTCGAACGGCAGTCCGACGTCCTCGGCGACCCGGCTGCGGCCGCCGTCCGCGCCGATCACGTACTTCGCGCGGATGTCGTAGGTCTGGCCGGTGACGCGGTCGCGCACGGTGACGGTCGCGCCGTCGTCGTCCTGCACGAGCGAGACGTACTCGGTGTCGAACCGGATCCGGCTGCCGCGCGACGCCGCGTGCCCGACGACGATCGGCTCGAGCAGCGTCTGAGGGATGTCGCAGTTCTGCGAGGGGCTCGCCAGCGTGTAGTCGGCCTCGCGGGCGGGGTGCGTGCCCCAGGTGCGGACGCGGCCGATCTCGTCGCCGGCGAGGCTGGTGCAGAAGACCGTCTCGCCCATCAGCTCGTGCGGCACCGCCTGGGCCCAGACGTCCGGCTCGATGCCGAGGTCGCGGAAGACCTCCATGGTGCGCTGGTTCGTGATGTGCGCCCGCGGGGTGTTCGCCGTCCACCGGTACTTGGTGATGACCATGTGGTCGACGCCGTAGGTGGCCAGCGCGAGCGCCGCGCCGCCGCCGGCGGGGCCACTGCCGATGATCAGGACGTCCGTCTCGAGGTTCTCGTTCTCGGTCATGAGGCCTTCTCCAGGACGATGTCGAAGTGGACGCCGGTCCACGGGATGTCGAGCGCGCGGCCGTCCGGTGCGGTGCCCGGGGGGTGCTCGGCGACATCGACGACGAGGCTGTCCTTGACGCCGAACACGGCGTCGGAGTCCAGGTAGGGGTCGCCGGCGACGAAGATGTGTGTGACAAGGGTCCGGTGACCCGGCGCCTCGACCTTGAAGTGCAGGTGGGCCGGCCGCATCGGGCCGCGGCCGGTCGCGGTGAGCAGGTCGCCGACCGGCCCGTCGTAGGGGATCGGGTAGGGCGACGGCCGCACGGACCAGAACCGGTAGCCGCCGTCCGGCCCGGACCGCAGCCACCCGCGGCCGGCCGTCTCGTC
The DNA here is from genome assembly GCF_031845345.1 of Pseudonocardia charpentierae. Lineage (NCBI taxonomy): Bacteria > Bacillati > Actinomycetota > Actinomycetes > Pseudonocardiales > Pseudonocardiaceae > Pseudonocardia > Pseudonocardia charpentierae. The sequence continues at coordinate 48,626 of NZ_JAVREJ010000020.1, forward strand.
GCCGTCGCGCTGCACGTCGTAGAGGCCGTCGTCGTCGGCCTCCCAGACGTCGATCCGGGCGCCGGCCACCGGGACGCCGTCGGTGTCGGTGACGGTGCCGGTGACCCAGCACGGTGTGCCCGTGGCGCCGTTCGCGATGTCGCCCCCGAGCGGGACCTCGGGTGCGTCGTCGACGAAGAAGGGTCCGAACACGGTCGACTCGGTGGCGCGCGGGTCGGCGGGCGCGTTGATGCCGACCACCTGCATCGACAGGCCGAGCACGTCGGAGAGCAGGATGAACTCCTGGCGCCGGTCGTCGGTGATGTGCCCGACCCGGGTCAGGAAGCCGATGCCGGCCTCCCACTCCTCGGTGGTCAGGCGCACGTCGCGGGCGAAAGCATGGAGGTGCCGCGTCAGGCTCTCCAGCACCTCGCGCAGGCGGTCGTCCTTCGTCCCGGCGAAGCTCGCGACGACTTCGTCGGTCACCGCCTGCTCGCGCTTCCCCGATGTCGTGGTGTCGGTGGTGGTCACTGGTCCTCCCCGCTCCACGCCGCGCGGACCAGCCGCTGCAGCGCTCCGTCCCCGACCGGGACGGGGTTGTCCTCCGGCACCGCCGGCTCGGTGAGCGCGGCGGCCTTCTCGATCCCGTCTTCGGGCATCCCCAACGCGCGCAGCCCCCGCGGGACGCCGTGCTCGTCGGCGAGCGCCCGCAGCCCCGCGACCCCGTCGGCGACGCCCAGTGCCCGGGCGACCCGAGCCACCGCGTCCGGCGCGCCCGGCGCGTTGAATGCCAGGACGTGCGGGAGGACGACGGCGTGGGTGCGTGCGTGCGGCAGGTCGAACGTCCCGCCCAGCACGTGGCAGAGCTTGTGGTGCAGGCCCGAGCCGGCCACGGCGAACGCCGACGCGCCGAGCCACGCGCCGCACAGCAGCTCGGCCGGGTCGTCCTTGCGGAGTCCGGTCGCCAGCCGCCCGATCGCCTCCTCGGCGACGGCCGTGCTGACGGGGTTCTGCCGCGGCGCCCACATCGCCTCGACGGCGTGGGCGAGCGCGTTGAACCCGCTCGCGGCCGCGAGGTCGCGGGGGAGCGTCGCCGTGAGCTCCGAGTCGTACACGACGACCCGAGGAAGCACGGCGGGGTCGGTGCCCGTGGTCTTGCGGCCGTTCTCGGTCAGCCCCCACACGGGCGTGACCTCCGACCCCGCGTAGGTGGTGGGTACGGCGACCACGGGCAGCCGCGCCGTGAGCGCGACCGCCTTGGCTGCTCCGACCGTCGACCCACCGCCGATCGCCAGCACCGCGTCCGCCCGCACCTGCGCGGCCGCCGCGCGGGCGGCCTCGGCGGTCGGCAGGGGGACGTGCTCGCGGACGGCGGTGAACGTCCCTGCGACCAGCTCTCCGAGTGGCTCTACGAGCGTGGCGACCCGCTCCGCGTCGCGCGTCGAGGCGATCACCAGCACCCGCTCCGCGCCCAGCCGGCTGATCTCGCCCGCGAGCTCCGTGCGAGCCCGGCCCGCGCCGAACACGATCCGCGCGGGGAGCTGGTCGTAGGTGAAGTGGTGCACTGGAGGTCCCCTTCTCGGTGGGCCCCTTCACAGTTGCGCGCGCGTCAGCTATATGTCCAATACCGAATCCGAAGCACAGCCATACGGAAAACCATGGACCTGAAGCAACTGGAGTACTTCCTCGCCGTCGCGGAGGAGCGTTCGGTGACCCGTGCCGCCGTCCGGCTGCACCTCACCCAGCCACCGCTGTCGGCCCAGCTCGCCCGGCTGGAGCACGAACTCGGGGTCCCGCTGCTCGTCCGGCACCGGCGCGGTGTCGACCTCACCGAGGCCGGGCGGGTCCTGGCCGAGCGGGCCCGGCGGCTGCTCGCCGAGGCCGAGGCGACGGCGGAGGAGGTCACGGGCACGGGGCAGGGGCGGACCGGGCGGCTGACCGTCGCGTTCGTCGCGGCCACGGCCGGTCCGCTGCTGGTGCCGTTGCTGCGCCGGTTCCGCGACGACCGGCCCGACGTGACGGTCCGGCTGGTGGAGGACGGTGCGGACGCCGTCGCCGGGCACGTGCGTGAGCGCCGCGCCGAGCTCGGACTGCTCTACCTGCCGCCCGCCGGCGCGGCCGCCGGCGTCGGGCACGACCTGGACGTCGCCGTCGTGCGCCGGGAACCGCTGGTCGCGGTGCTGCCCCGCGAGGCCGCTGCGCGCTTCGGGGACCGGGTCGACCTCGGGGCACTCGCCGACGCGGAGTTCCTCGTCCCCGCCCGCGCCGGGTCGGGCTCCCTGGCGGCACACCTCGTCGGAGCGTGCCGGCTGTCCGGGTTCGACCCCGTGCGCCGCGAGGTCCAGCTGGTGCAGACCGCCGTCGCGCTGGTGGGTGCGGGCGCCGGCGTCGCGGTGCTCCCCGCGTCCGCGGGCGAGCTGTGCGGGCCGGATACCGGCGCCGTCGCGCTGCCCCTGACCCGGCACTTTCCGGTCGTGGAGACGGGCCTGCTGCGCCGGCGGTCCGAACCCCCGACCCCACCCGTGCGCCGGTTCCTGCGGCTGGCCCTCGACACGCCGGAACCGGACATGCTCGGCCCGGCCTTCGCCCGGCGTCGCCCATGATCATCGGACGACGGCGGTGATCAGCGACGCCACCCGGGCCACCGCCGCCGTCGGACCGGGCCGGTGCGCGAGGACGAGCGGCACCGTCGGCGGCGTCCCGGCGAGCGGCACGTAGGCGACCCCGTCGAGGCGCAGCGCGCGGACCGACGCCGGCACCAGCCCGATCCCCAGCCCGGCGGCGACGAAGGCGACCAGCGTCCCGGTCTCGCCGACCTCCACGATCTCGGGCTCGAGCCCCGCTCGCCGGAACACTTCGAGCACCAGCGGCTGCATCGTGGAGCGACGGCCCGAGGGATGGGTGATCAGTGGCGGGCCCGCCAGCGCGGCGATCTCCACCTCGGTGGCGGTGGCCAGGGGATGCCCGCTGGGCAGCACCGCGACCAGCGGTTCCTCGCGCAGCGTCACGGTCACCAGGTCGTCCGGCAGCACCGCGGGCGGACGCAGGACGGCCAGGTCGAGCTCCGCCGCGCGCAGCGCGTCGAGCAGGGCCGGCGCGAGGAGCTCCCCGTGCAGGTCAAGCTCGAGGTCCGGGAGCTCGGCCCGCACGCGCTGCGCGACGCGGGGGAGCACGTCGTAGGTCGCCGTGCCGACGAAGCCCACGCGGACCCGGCCGGCCCGGCCTGCGGCGAGCAGAGCGAGATCGGCGGTGGTGCGATCCAGGGTCGCCAGGATCTCCCGGGTGCGGTCGTGCAGCAGCCTGCCCGCCTCGGTGAGCTCGACCCGACGCGTGGACCTGTCCACCAGCCGGACGCCGACCTCGTGCTCGAGCTGCCGCAGGTGCTGCGACAGCGCCGGTTGGGCGATGTGCAGCCGGGCGGCGGCGCGGCCGAAGTGGCGTTCCTCGGCGAGCACGGCGAACGACCGGAGGTGGCGCAGCTCCACGGCGTCAGCTTATGCGCAGGGCTTATGAATGACGGGCAGATTGCTATTGGACGTGATGGATGAGGCTTCCTACCGTGGACGGCGTGACGTCCTGCTACCTGTACGCGAGCGCCCGGACCTCCTTCGGCCGCTTCGGTGGCGCACTGGCCGGCGTGCGGCCCGACGACCTGGCCGCGAGCACCCTCCGCGGCGTGCTGTCGCGGGCCCCCGGGCTCGACCCTGCCGAGATCGGCGACGTCGTCTGGGGGTGCGCCAACCAGGCCGGCGAGGACAACCGCGACGTGGGGCGGATGGCCGTGCTGCTGGCCGGGCTGCCGACCTCGGTCCCGGCCACCACGGTCAACCGGCTCTGCGGGTCGTCGCTCGACGCGGCCATGCAGGCCTCGCGGGCCGTCGAGGTCGGTGACCTCGAGGTGGCGGTCGCCGGCGGGGTGGAGTCGATGACCCGGGCACCGTGGGTGCTGCCCAAGCCCTCCCGCGCGTTCCCGGCCGGCGACGTCACGGCCGTCTCGACGACGCTCGGCTGGCGTCTGGTGAACGAGCGGATGCCGGCGGAGTGGACGGTGTCGCTGGGCGAGTGCAACGAGCAGCTGGGCGAGCGGTTCGCGATCTCGCGCGACCGCCAGGACGAGTTCGCCGCCCGTTCGCACCGGCTCGCCGGGCAGGCCTGGGCGGCCGGCTTCTACGACGACCTGGTCGTCCCGGTTCCTGGCGTCGAGTCCGCACGGGACGAGGGCATCCGCGACGGCTCGACGCCGGAGAAGCTGGCCGCGCTCGCGCCGGTGTTCCGGCAGTCGGCAGGCACCATCACGGCCGGCAACGCCAGCCCGCTCAGCGACGGCGCCGCGGCCGTGCTGCTCGGCTCCGAGGGCGCCGCCGTGCGGATCGGGATCGACCCGACGGCCCGGGTGGCAGGCCGGGGCGTGCACGCGCTCGACCCCCGGGAGTTCGGTTTCGCCCCGGTCGAGGCGGCCAACCGGGCACTCGCCCGCGCCGGGATCGGCTGGGACGACGTCGCGGCCGTCGAGCTCAACGAGGCGTTCGCAGTACAGGCGCTGGCCTGCGTCGACGCCTGGAAGGTCGATCCGGACATCGTCAACGCCAAGGGCGGCGCGATCGCGATCGGGCACCCGCTCGGCGCGTCCGGGGCGCGCATCCTCGGAACGCTCGCAGCCCGGCTCACGGAATCCGGCGAGCGCTGGGGCGTGGCCGCGATCTGCATCGGCGTCGGGCAGGCGCTGGCCGTGGTGCTCGAGAACATCTCCGGCGCCCGGTCGTGACCGCCCGGGTCTGCGGCAGCCACGACGACGCGGTCACGGGTACGGCCGACGGCGCGACCGTGCTGGTGGGCGGCTTCGGCATGGCGGGCATGCCCGTCGAGCTCATCGACGCGCTGATCCGGCAGGGCGCCGGGGACCTCACGGTCGTGTCGAACAACGCGGGCAACGGCGACACGGGCCTGGCCGCGCTGCTGGCCACGGGCCGGGTGCGCAAGGTGATCTGCTCCTTTCCGCGGCAGGCGGACTCCTGGGTGTTCGACAGCCTCTACCGCGCGGGCCGCATCGAGCTCGAGGTGGTGCCGCAGGGCAACCTCGCCGAGCGCCTGCGGGCCGCCGGTGCCGGCATCGGCGCCTTTTTCACCCCGACCGGTGTCGGGACCTCCCTCGCCGAGGGCAAGGAGAGCCGCGAGATCGACGGCCGCACGTACGTGCTCGAACACCCGATCAAGGGCGACCTCGCGCTGATCAAGGCGCACGTCGCGGACCGGATGGGCAACCTCGTCTACCGCAAGACGGCCCGCAACTTCGGCCCCATCATGGCCACCGCAGCGCGGACGGTCGCGGTGCAGGTCGACCGGGTCGTCGAGATCGGGGGCCTCGACCCCGAAGTTGTCGTGACCCCGGGCATCTACGTCGATCGGATCGTCCCGGCCGGCCAGGAGCGAGCCGCATGAGCACGCCGCGCAGCAAGGACGACATCGCTGCCGCCATCGCCCGCGACATCGCGGCCGAGCACCCCGACGGCGCGTACGTGAACCTGGGGATCGGGCAGCCGACGCTGGTCGCCGACCACCTGCCCGCCGGCTCCGGCGTCGTGCTGCACACCGAGAACGGCATGCTCAACATGGGCCCCGCGGCGCACGGCGACGAGGTCGACCCCGACCTGATCAACGCCGGGAAGGTCCCCGTCACCGAGCTGCCCGGTGCCGCGTACTTCCACCACGCCGACTCCTTCGCCATGATGCGCGGCGGCCACCTCGACGTCTGCGTGCTCGGGGCGTTCCAGGTCTCGGCCGCGGGCGACCTCGCCAACTGGCACACCGGCGCCCCGGACGCGATCCCCGCCGTCGGCGGGGCCATGGACCTCGCGATCGGCGCCAAGCGGGTCTGGGTCATGATGACGCTCTTCGACAAGCAGGGCGCTCCCAAGCTCGTTCCCCGGTGCACCTACCCCCTCACCGGCCTCGGGTGCATCGACCGGGTCTACACCGACCTGGGCACGTTCGAGTTGGCTGCGGGCCGGGTGCGGGCGCTCGAGCTGCACGGTGCGACGGCGGACGAACTCGCCGAGCGCCTGGCGCCGCTGCGGGTCGACGGCTAAGCACGCCGATGCCGGCACCGTGGCGGCGCCGACCCCGCTCGTCGGGCCGGCGGACGCGGGCAACGTCAGTCCCGACGAGGAGTGTTGCTCGAGCCAGACCCACAGGTACTTGGCCTCTGTCCTCGCTCCCTGGACCCCTGGCTCGTGAAGGATCACCGGTGCGGTCGACCTCGTCGCGTGCCACGTCCGTGGAGCGGTTGCGCGTAGTGCGCCTACCGCGTCTGATGGAGTGGGTGGTCAACGCTCGTCGAGCGGTCCGAGCAGCGGTTTCAGGTCGACGACAGGAGTGCCGTCGATCGCTTCCAGCCCGTCGACCTCCACCGTGTTGCCACCGAAGGCAAGGACCCGCACAGGGTGCAACCCCAACGGGTTCGGGCGGTCCGGGGACCGGGTGGTGAACACCCCTTGTTCTGGACGGTGGGGATCGTTGCGGGGTCGGGTCTGCAGCACGTCACGCCGGGCACGGTGCAGCCAGGTCAGCACCAGCAGTTCCTGACCCACCTGCAGGCCGTCCAGCCCGGGCCACACCTGCGGATCCAGCACCACCTGTGCGCGAGGTGCGCCTTCGTCGCCTTGGCGGGGCGCGTCGGCCGGGTCGCGCAACGGTGACCGCACCACGCCAATCACGCGCAGTTCGAGGCGCTGTTCATCGTCCATAGCCCGTCATCATGGCGAACCGTGTGGGCCTCCGGGCACCATCGTCGGCGAGCCACATCACCGAGTCCCCGGACAATCGACGGATGAGGATGTCTGATTTCATCTCCGGTCTGCCCAAGGCCGAGCTGCACGTCCACCACGTCGGGTCTGCCTCGCCGCGGATCGTCAGTGAGCTGGCGGCCCGCCACCCCGGCACGGTACCGACCGACCTCGAGGAGCTGCAGCGCTTCTACGAGTTCCGCGACTTCGCCCACTTCATCGAGGTCTACCTCGCGGTGGTCGCGCTGATCCGCACGCCGCAGGACATCGGCTACCTCACCTACGAGGTGGCCCGGGAGATGGCGGTGGGGCAGCGGCTGCGCTACGCCGAGCTGACGTGCACGCCGTACACCTGCAGGACCCCGAGCTGCTGGCCCACCTGGCCGCGACCGGCGTGCCGTTGGAGGTGTGCCCGTCGTCCAACCTCGCCACGCGGGCCGTCGCGACGCTCGCGGAGCACCCGCTGCCGGTGTTCCGCGACGCGGGCGTGACGGTGACGATCAACTCCGACGACCCGCCGATGTTCGGCACCACGCTGAACCGGGAGTACGAGCTTTCGGCAGAGCTGCTCGAGCTCGACGAGGCCGGGCTCGCCGAGCTCTCCCGCACCGCGGTCCGCGCCTCATACGCCGAGGACGCCGTGAAGTCGCAGATCATCGCCGAGATAGACGCCTACGCAGACGGCGCGGGGTCGTAGTCCGGTCTGCTGCGCTCCGACGCCGGTTCGTTGACCAGGCGCAGGGTCGTCCAGGACGCCGTCATCGGAGGGTGGGGCGGTAGACGACCGGTCACGATGGTCGCGTCCGGCCAGCCGAGGGTGTCCCGCAACGTGGAGGAGATCACCGTCGCCGGCATGCGCATCGTCCGGACGTTCCACTCGTCGAGCGTATGGGGATCGATGCCCGAGGACATGATTTCAGCGTTCTCTCGGAAGGTGGTGGCCCCGAACACCATCCGCTGCTCGGTGTCGAAGAGGGCGGCGCGATGCTCGAGCAGTTCGGGGCCTTGCTTGCCCCAGTAGCCGCCCCAGTCGGCGCCCTCGGCGTAGGAGCCGTAGCCGTCGAGGGTGGAGAAGACGTCCCCGGTGTAGACGGCGGTCATGTCAGTTCCCCTCCTTGCCGGCGTAGGACGTCGGGGCAGTATTCCGTCGCCACCGCGCGGTTGAGCTCGATGAGCTGCGCTTCGGTCAGCCCTTGGACGGGCAGGGTGGGCAGCGTGCCTGCCGCATGTTGCGGCCGTAGAGGCGCTGCGCTGTGTCGCCGAACAACAGTCGCCGGTCCGTCTCGGAACAAGAGTCGAAGATTGTGTCGTACGCGGTGTACAAGTCGCTGAAGCTCGAATGCAGTGTCTCGATCGGTAGGTCCGAGCCGAGCATGCAGCGCTCGGCACCGAATGCCTCGACGACGCCCTGGAGCCATGGCCGAAGCGTGTCGGTGTCCCACGCGCGGAAGATTGTGCCGATGGCGTCGATGCGTGTTGTCACGTTCGGCTCATCTGCCAGTCGTCGTAGCAAGGCCAGGTGCGCGCGGCGCCCGGCGTCGGAGAGGTCGTCGGGCCAGCCGAAGTGGTCGAGAACCACCTGCAGCCGGGGAAAGCGGCGTGCAAGGTCCGCCACCCGTGCGATCTCGCTCGGCCCCGTCTCGATCGTGGCGACCAGTTCCTGGTCGGCCAGGAGTTCGAGAGCGTCGATCAGCCGGCCGTCCGCGTCGGGGGCTGCGGCCGGCGCGCCCGGCTGGAAGGCGGGAACGAGCCGGACCCGCACGCTGGTCACCAACGCATTCGCCCGCAGCGCCGTCACGAGCTGCTCGAACCCGGGGTCGGTCGGGTCGCCGAGCGCGACGAGTCCGATCACGCGCCCGGCGGTGTTCTGGGAGGCGACCCATTCGGCCGCTGCCACCGGGTCGGCCGCACCGGCGTCGGACCAGATGATGCCGCGGACGTCGAACCCCGACGTGGCCTCGTCGTAGTCGGCCAGGGTGTAGGTGTCGGGCAGCGAGTCGTAGTCGCCGATCATGTCCCGCAACATCGTCCGGTCCTCGAGCCAGAAGACCGGGTTTCGGCCCTGGGCCCACAGATGGACGTTGCTGTCGACCACCGGCCCGACGCGCCTGGCGACCATGAGGGCGGCGTCGCGCATGGGTGGGATGGTATCGGGCAGACGCCGCAACTCGTCGAGATGGAACCAGTGCAGGGTGTCGTCAGCTGGTCAGGCGGTGGCCGGCCCGGCGCAGCAGCTCGGACGCCTCGTCCACCCGACCAACGGGAATCAGCACGATGTCGCCGTCGAAGCTGGCCGCGACCCAGACCGGAACATTGCCGGCTGCGAGCGGCGCCACGATCGCTGCCAACATGCCGGTCGCGTCCGGCGGGTGCGCCTCGTCGCCGTTCCACAGCGCCACCCAGGCGTCGTCGGCCGCGTCCTGGCGTCGCATGCACGCTCCGCCGTCAGGGCCGCGCACGACCGCGAGCACCTCGCCGTCACGGGGGACCTCGACGCCTGATACCGCGCGCTCCAGCACGTATCGACCCTCCAGCACCCGCAACGTCTGACGATCAGCGACGGACATCAGGGCATCGTGGCACACCGATCGCATCTGATGGTCCGCCGTCATCGGCAGTTCGTCCCGCGGTCACGACGGGAGCGTGAGCGCGCCGACGACGACGGCGCCGTAGGTCCGGCACCCGGAGCGGCTCGGCACCCGCAGGTGGGTCAGGACCGCCGTGAACGACCCGCGCCCGCCCGGCAACGCCAGGATGCCCCGCACGTCGAAGCGCTCGTTGCCGCACGTCGACGGGGTGGGGCGCGGCGTCACCGTCCCGCTGACGAACGTGCCGCGGACCTCCCGCTGCGTGCTGCGCAGCGTGAAGGACCCGTCCGTGATCGGGACGGCCTTCCCCGACCTGAGCGGGTCGTGCACGACCGTGGCCTGCCAGGCGCCGCGTACCTGGCCGTGTGCGGCGCCACCGAACCGGCCTTGTGTCGACGTGGCCGCGTACTCGACGCCCCTGATGCGGGCCGTCACCGCCGGCGCGGCGACCGCCGCCGGAGCGAGGAGCAGGAGCGCGGCCGTCGTCAGCACCAGCGCAACGATGATGCGGACCGGCATCCGGCCCTCCTCCCGACCGCCTTTCGAGGTTCCTACCACCTTCGCGACGAGCGCGTGCGACGTCGCGCGACCTGGTAGGACTCGACAGGTGACCAAGACAGTGAGCTTCGCGAACGGCGGCGAGATCCCGGTCATCGGTTTCGGGACCTGGCAGATCACCGGTCAGACCTGCGTGGATGCCGTGCGCGCCGCGCTGCGGTCGGACTACCGGCACGTCGACACGGCCACGATGTACGGCAACGAGGCCGAGGTCGGTGCCGCGTGGCAGGACAGCGGCCTGCCCCGCGACGACGTCTTCCTCACCACCAAGCTGCCGCCCCGGCTGGCCGGTGAGGCGCGCCGCACGCTGGAGCAGAGCCTGCGCAGCCTCGGCACCGACCACGTCGACCTGTGGCTCATCCACTGGCCGCCCGGCGGTGCCGACGCGAGCGCCGCGCTGTGGGCGGAGTTCATCAAGACCCGCGACGCGGGGCTGACCCGCTACATCGGCGTCAGCAACTACTCCCCGGCGCAGATCGACCTGCTCGTGCGAACCGGTGGCGAGGCACCCGTGCTGAACCAGATCCCGTTCGGCCCGAACGACTGGGACGCCGAACTGGTGAACGCGCACGTCGAACGCGGCGTCGTCGTCGAGGGGTACAGCGGATTCAAGCGCACCGACCTGCGCGCTCCCGCCCTCGTGGCCGCGGCCCGGGCGCACGGGGTGACCGTCCGCCAAGTTGTCGTGCGGTGGCACGTGCAGCATGACGTCGTGGTCATCCCGAAGTCGAAAACGCCGGGCCGGATCGCGGCCAACATCGACGTCGACGGCTTCGCGCTCACCGCGGACGAGATGGCCGCGATCGACGCGCTCGGAAGCTGAAGGACGGCATCGAGCACCGTCCTGGCGGCTCGGACCGGCGACGCGGTCAGCGCAGCTCTGCGCGGACCGGCAGCTTCAGACCGTGTTCCGCCATTCGTCGGCCGTGCCCGCCGTGTGTCGGGTCGGTGAACCAGACCCGGTGCTGCTCGACATCCACGGGCGCGACAGTGATCCGCCGGCTGACGTCGGGTCGCCGCCAGTAGGTCCAGGTTTGCCCGGCGTCGGCCGGCTCGGCCGGGTGGAGACTCAGCCGTGCGCTCCGCACCGGCCAGTCCACGGCGGCCAGGCGCCACCCCAAGGCCCCCAGTAACACGTCTCCGGCGTCGCCGATGTTGATCGAGAACGCCCCCCGACGGGCGCCCGATCGAAAGGCCTTGCATGCGCCGTCTTGTCCTGCTTCTGCCTGTGCTCGCCGTCCTGCTCGGCGGCTCGGTCTTCACCGGCATTGCCACCGCGGCGCCGTCGAAGAACTACACGGTCACGAGGACGTTCGGCCCCTACAACGGCGCGGCGAAGATCGGCCAGCCCGGTTCTGTCCCGGACGGCCGAGCCCTCGCGGTGTACTGCGGAAACCGGGAGTCCGTGATCGGCGGAACGGCGAAGATCAGCCGGAAGACGTCGTACGGCACCGCGAGGAGCGACGTTCTGACCCTTGACGTCATCGGCGCCTTCTACGACACCGACCGCAGTGACGTCTCGCTGGGCTGGGGTGCGTTCGCCAACGCCACAGGGAAGCCAGGATGGAACAGCGTGACGATCACCGTCACGTGCCGGCGGCAGTGACCTGAGCGTCGCCCCCGCCCCGCCTCGGGGGTGGCTGTCGGGCCGGGCCAGGTCGACAGCATCGCTGGCCGCTACGGCCTCGAACTTCACATCCTGTCGTCCGACATAGCGAACGAGGGCGGTACTCGATCTTCGAGTACCGCCCTCGTCGCTTTCACGGCGGGAACTACGAAGTGGCGTTCTCCGCGGCATCGCGTGTCAGAGGCCGACCGCCGTTGCGGTGCTCCTCCGCTCGGACCGCCGGCTCCTCTTGTCGGGGTGCCGGCACAGCCGTGCTGTCGCCTTCTCCCCCGAGTGGATGCGGCTTCACCGGGACGAAGAAGTCGTCGCCGTAGTTCGTCGTGCCGAACTCGACCGCTCGCTCGATCGCCACGGTGCTGCGTTGGCTACGGCGGACCAACGGGTCGTCGCGAAGGTCCTTCGTCAGTGCCACGCACATCAGGATCATGACCAGCACGAACGGTGCGGCCATGATGATCGTGATGTTCTGGATGCCGGCCAGCGCGTCGCCCTCGCCGCCGCCGACGATCAACATGATGGCCGCGATCGCACCCATCACCGAACCCCAGAACACCACCACACCTCGCGACGGGTGGATCGTGCCGCGCTGCGAGAGCGTGCCCATCACGATCGACGCCGCGTCGGCACCGGAGACAAAGAAGATCGCGACGAGCAGCATCGCGATCACGCCGAGCACGGCACCGAGGGGCAATGTGTCGAGCAGCCCGAACAGCTGGCCTTCGATGGGCCGAGAGGCGAGGTCGGTTCCGTCGCGTTGCGTGACGATCGCCGCGCCGCCGAAGATGGCGAACCAGAGCAGACTCACCGCACTGGGGATGAGGATGACGCCCGCGACGAACTGCCGGATGGTGCGTCCACGGCTGATGCGCGCGATGAACATGCCGACGAACGGGGTCCAGGAGATCCACCACGCCCAGTAGAAGACCGTCCAACCGGCCAGCCAGGTGGCCGTGGCGTCGCCGCCGGTGGCCGCGGTGCGGGCGGCCATTTGGGCCAGGTTGCCGAAGTAGTCGCCGATCATCGTCGGCAGCAGGTTGAGGATCACGATCGTCGGGCCACCGATGAAGACGACCAGGGCGAGGATCCCGGCGAGCACCATGTTGATGTTCGACAGCATCTGGATGCCCTTGGACACCCCGGAGACCGCGGAGAGGATGAAGCAGATCGTCAACACCACGATGATCACGACGAGCAGGGTGGTGCCGACGTTCTCCATGAAGCCGCCGGCGGTGAGTCCGCCGCCGATCTGCAGGGCACCGAGCCCGAGAGAGGCGGCCGACCCGAACAGCGTCGCGAAGATCGCTAGGATGTCGACAGCCTTACCGAAGCCGCCCTCGGCGCGCTTGCGGCCGAACAACGGGATGAACGCCGAGCTGATCAGCTGCGGGCGCCCGCGGCGGAACGTTCCGTACGCAATGGCCAGGCCGACCACGGCGTAGATCGCCCACGGGTGCAGCGTCCAGTGGAACAGCGTGGTCGCCATCGCCACGTCGAACGCCTCAGGGCTACCCGCCGCGACGGTGCCCGGCGGCGGAGAGGTGAAGTGCGAGAGCGGCTCACCGACGCCGTAGAACATGAGCCCGATGCCCATCCCGGCGCTGAACATCATCGCGATCCACGAGACCGTACGGAACTCCGGCGCCTCGTCGTCGCGGCCCAGCGGAATCCTGCCGTACTTGCTGACCGCGAGGTACAACGCGAAGATGACGAACCCGCTCGCCGCCAGGACGAACGCCCAGCCACCTCCGGTGATGACTCCGCCCAGCACGGTGGAGGCGACGGCGCTCAGCGACACCGAGCCCAGCACGCCCCACGCGATGAACGCGACCATGAGCCCGGCGGCCACTCCGAATACCACCCGGTCCAACGGGAAGTGCTGTGCATCTCCCTCTTCGTGCAGCGACGGCGGCTCGAACGGTGGAACAACCCCGACGTCGTGGTGGTGGGAGTGTTTTTCTGTGGCCATCGGAGACGGCCTCCCTCGCAGGTTGTCGCCGGACGGCTGGCCCGTCCGATCCGTAGATTCTTCGTCCCCTGGTGCACGGGGACATGTCGTTCGGGAAACTCCAGGCCGCCTGCTTCAGCAAGCGATTACAGAATCACCACCGAGCGTAGGACCTCGCCACCCTCCATACGGTGGAAAGCCTTCTCGACGTCGTCGAGGCCGATCTTCTCGGTGACGAACTTCTCCAGCGGCAGTCTGCCCTGCAGGTGCAGGTCGATCAGCATGGGGAAGTCGCGCGAGGGCAGGCAGTCGCCGTACCACGACGACTTGAGCGCCCCGCCGCGGCCGAAGATCTCCAGGAGCGGCAGCTCGACCGTCATCTGCGGCGTGGGCACGCCCACCAGCACCACGGTGCCTGCGAGGTCGCGCATGAAGAACGCCTGCCGGTAGGTCTCCGGCCGTCCGACCGCCTCGACGACGACGTCCGTACCGAACCCGCCGGTCAGCTCCCGCACCTGCTCGACCGGATCGCCGTGCCGCGAGTTGACCGTGTGCGTGGCGCCGAAATCCTTCGCCCACGCCAGTTTCGTGTCGTCGATGTCGACGGCGATGATCGTCGACGCGCCGGCGAGGCGGGCGCCGGCGATGGCGGCGTTGCCGACTCCGCCGCAGCCGATGACGGCGATGGAGTCGCCCCGGCCGACCTTGCCGGTGTTGATCGCCGCGCCGATGCCGGCCATGACCCCGCAGCCGAGCAGCCCGGCGACCTCGGGCTTGGCGGCGGGGTTGACCTTGGTGCACTGCCCGGCGTGGACGAGGGTCTTCTCGACGAACGCGCCGATGCCCAGGGCGGCGGAGAGCTCCTGGCCCGAGGTCAGGGTCATCTTCTGTGCGGCGTTGTGGGTGGTGAAGCAGTACCAGGGCTCGCCGCGGCGGCAGGCGCGGCAGTTCCCGCAGACCGCGCGCCAGTTGAGGATGACGAAATCGCCGGGGGCGACGTCGGTGACGCCCTCGCCGACGGCTTCGACGATCCCGGCGGCCTCGTGGCCGAGCAGGAACGGGAACTCGTCGTTGATGCCGCCCTCGCGGTAGTGCAGGTCGGTGTGGCACACCCCGCAGGCCTGGACCGCGACCACGGCCTCACCCGGCCCCGGGTCCGGGATCACGATCGTCTCCACCGACACCGGGTCGCCCTTCTTGAGCGACACGACTCCACGAACCTGCTGGGGCATGACTGTTGAGAGACCTCTCTGATCAGGGTGATGTGCTGCTGGTCCGGCGGTGGTGCGCCGGCTCAGCCCACGGTCGCGAGCTGGCGCCGAAGGCGCGTGAACTGCCGCGGGCTGTTCATGGCCAGCACCGCGGTCGTCGCCTCACCGCGGTGGTAGGTCGCGACGAAGGCTCCGTCGGTGGGGACTCCGTCGAGGAACCGGACCTCGTCGGACGGGTCCGCCGAGCCGGCGAACTGGATGCGGGTGCCGTACTGGTCGGACCAGAAGTAGCTCGGCTTCTCGACGTGCTGCACGGTGCTCCCGGCGAGCAGGTTCCGTACGGCGACGGCCGGTCCCTCGGCGGCGTCGGTCCAGTGCTCCCGGCGGACGTTGCGGCCCGTGCGCGGGTTGTACGGCCGGGCGACGTCGCCGACGGCGACGATGTTCGGGCGATCGGTGACGTAGCCGGCGTCGGTGAGGACACCGTTGTCCAGGAAGAGCCCGGAGTCGGCCAGCCATCCGGCCGCCGGTGCCATCCCGATGCCGACGACGACGACGTCCGCGCGCAGTCGACGCCCGTCACTGAGCTCCAGCGCGGTCACACGGGGCTGGCCCGCGCCGTCGTCGGTCGTCAGCCAGTCCACGACGGTCGTTCCGGTGAGCAGGGGAACGCCGTTGGTGGCGTGCAGGCCGGCGCACACCGCGCCCAGCTCGGGCCCGAGCGCGACCGACAGGGGTACCGGCATGGCCTCGACGATCGTCACGTCCAGGCCCAGAGCGCGGGACGTCGCGGCGACTTCCGCCCCGATGAACCCGGCTCCGATCACCACCACGTGCTGGGCGCCGCCGGTCAGCTCGGCCCGGAGCGCGTCCGCGTCGTCCAGGCTCCGCAGAACGTGCACACCGAGCAGCCCCTCGGCGGCGGGCAGGCGGCGGGGCACGCCGCCGGTGGCGATGACGACCCCGTCCGCCGCGATCTCCTCACCCGAGGCGAGGACGATCCGGCCTCCGGTGACGTCGAGCCGCTCCGCCGCGACGCCCAGGTGCCAGCGCGCGTCGAGCTCGTCGATGTCCGACTGCTCGGCGAGCGCCAGGTCGTCGGCCCCCATCGTCCCGAGCAGGTACTCCTTGGACAGCGGTGGACGGTCGTAGGGCAGGTGCGGCTCCGCGCCGACGATGACCAGGTCGTCGTCGTAGCCCTGGGCCCGGAGCTGCTGTGCGGCACGCAGGCCGGACAGCGAGGCTCCGACGACGGCGATCGTCCGGCGGGTCATGCCACGCCTTGTCGGGTTCGGGCCTCGACGAGGTCGTCGGCGTCGACGGCGGGTGCGGGTGCCGGAGCGCTCGCCCGGGCCGGAGCGTCGACGTACACGACGCCGTCCTCGACCAGCACCGGGTAGGTCCGGACCGGCCGCTTGGCCGGAGGGCCCGTCGGCTTGCCGGTCCGCAGGTCGAACGAGGCCGCGTGCAGCGGGCACTCGATCATGCAGTCCTCGAGCCAGCCCTCGGAGAGCGACGCGTCCTGGTGGGTGCAGGTGTCGTCGATCGCGAACAGCTCGCCGTCGGCGTTGAACACGGCCACCGGGACGTGCGCCACGACGCGGGCCGACTCTCCCGGGGGGAGATCAGTCAGGGCGCACACCTGGATCATCAGAGTTCCTCCGTTGCGTATTGCGCACCATGTCTTGCTATGTGACACAGTGCAGCGCATGACGCGGCCTCACGTCAAGAGCTGCGTGTTAACGCCACGTAGCCGCTGAGCTGCGGAGGATCAAGCATGGGGCACGGATCGGTCGGTGCCTTCGGACGCAGTGGTCGACCGAACCTCAGGCCGAGCCGGGCATCGGACCGAAGTGGCCGAGGCGTGCGCTGATCTCCTTGGCCCCCGCCAGCAGGTGTGCGGCGGCCGACGGGAACGACTCCACGGTGAGCCGGTAGCTGGGTCCGGACGTCCCGACCGCGCCCACCACGTCGCCGGTTGCGTCCAGGATCGGCGCGGCGACGGCGTTCAGGCCGACCTCGAACTCCTCGGTCGTGGACGCCCAGCCCTGCTCGCGCACCTGCGCGAGCTCGGCCTCCAGCAACGTCGGCTTCGTGACGGTCTCCGGCGTGTAGCGGTGGAGCCTCGAGGAGAGGAACTCCTTCAGGGACACGGTGTCCATCCACGCCAGCAGCACCTTGCCGCTCGCGGTGGCGTGCAGTGGCGTGCGCTGACCGATCCAGTTGCGGCCGGTGATCGACGCCGTTCCGTACTCCTGGAGGATGTTCGTCGCCTCACCGCTGTCGAGGATCGCGACGTTCACCGCCTCACCGAGATCGGCGGCCAGCTGCCGGCACACCGGCCGGCTCTCGGTCGGCACCTCCAGTCGACCGGCCGTCGCTCCCGCCAGGCGGAGGACGCCGCGCCCGAGGTGGTACTTCCCACGCTCGCCGTCCTGCTCGATGAGGTGCCCGGCCTCGAGTGCGGCGATCAGCCGGAAGGCTGTCGACTTGTGCACGCCGAGATCGGCGGCGACCTCGGTGACGCCCGCGTTCCCCCGCTTCGCCAGCAGGTACAGGATCGCGATCGCTCGGTCCACCGACTGGACCTGCGACGGCCCGGGTTCCCGGCCTCCCTCGGCCGCGCTGTTCGTCACGGGGCGACTGTACGTCCGAAGTGACCTGTGACCGACCGTGACCCTTGACGACGCCATGTCGGCGAGCTTATCTTGTTGCACAAGACGCAGAGTAGTGCGTCATTCGGAACAAGTCTCCACCATCCACGGTGGGGCTCCCGCATCAATCGGCGGAATCCGAGCAAGCCCGATCTCCACACCCACCGCGCCCTGCGTCGAAAGGTGTTCCGTGTCCGTCAACACCGAACTCCCGCCCAGCTTCATCCCCACCCTGCCCGGCCACTCCTACACGGACGCCACGATCTTCGAGCAGGAGCAGACGAAGATCTTCGAGGAGTACTGGTTCGCCGCTGTTCGTTCGTCCGACTTCGACGGTCCCGGCTCGTTCCGCACCGTCGATGTGGGCCGGGAGAACGTGCTGATCGTCCGCGGCCGGGACAAGAAGCTGCGTGCATTCCTGAACGTCTGCCGGCACCGCGGCGCCCGCGTGTGCATGGAGAAGTCGGGAACCGGGCAGCGCAAGCTCCAGTGCGGGTACCACGCCTGGACCTACGCCCTCGACGGTTCACTCGTGGCCGCGCCGAACCTCACGCAGATGGAGGACGTCGACCGCACGCAGTACGGACTCATCCCCGTCCACCTGCGGGAGTGGCTGGGCTACGTCTGGGTGTGCCTGGCCGACGAGCCGCCGTCGTTCGAGGACACCGTCACCGGCGCGGTCGCCGGGCGGCTCGGTGACGACGACATCATCGAGGGCTGGAAGATCGATCAGCTCGAGGTCGGCCGGCGCATCACGTACGACGTGAAGGCCAACTGGAAGCTCATCATCGAGAACTTCATGGAGTGCTACCACTGCGCCACGATCCACCCCGAGCTCACCGAGGTGCTGCCGGAGTTCGCCGACGGCTACGCCGCGCAGTACTTCGTCGGCCACGGTGCCGAGTTCGGCGAGAACGTGTCCGGCTTCACCATCGACGGCACCGCCGGCGTCGACGCGATCCCGAGCATCGCTCCCGAGCACGACCGCAAGTACTACGCGATCACGGTGAACCCGCAGGTCTTCATCAACCTCGTGCCCGACCACGTGATCTTCCACCGCATGTACCCGGTGGCGGCGGACCGCACGATCGTCGACTGCGACTGGCTCTACCTGCCCGAGGTCGTCGCCTCGGGCAAGGACCTGAGCCGCTCGATCGAGCTGTTCCACCGGGTCAACGAGCAGGACTTCGACGCCGCCGAGCGCTGCCAGCTCGCCGCCAACTCCCGCGCGTACGCCAACGGCGGCGTGCTGGTGCCCAGCGAGCACCACATCGGTCTGTTCCACGAGTGGGTCAGCCAGCACCTCGACGCGGGCGTCGGGCACGCCTGACCCGCCGAGCACGCAGCAACGCGCACGACGTACCAGGCCCGGACGCGACCCCACCACCACCGAACGGAACTCGATATGAGCATGGCCGTGCAGACGGAGGCGCACCGCAGCGCCGACCCGGTCCTGAGCGGGAGTCTGGCCGAGACGGATCCCGAGGTTCACGCAGCGATCTCGGCCGAGCTGGATCGCCAGGAATCGACCTTGGAGATGATCGCGAGCGAGAACTTCGCCCCGCTCGCCGTCATGGCCGCCCAGGGCTCCGTCCTGACCAACAAGTACGCCGAGGGCTACCCGGGGCGTCGCTACTACGGGGGCTGCGAACACGTCGACGTCGTCGAGCAGCTGGCGATCGACCGCCTGAAGGCGCTGTTCGGCGCGGAGTACGCCAATGTGCAGCCGCACTCGGGTGCGCAGGCCAACGCCGCGGCCATGGCGGCCCTGCTGCACCCCGGCGAGCGGATCCTCGGCCTCGACCTCGCGCACGGCGGCCACCTGACCCACGGCATGCGGCTCAACTTCTCCGGCCAGCTGTACCGGACCGCGGCGTACCACGTGCGCGAGACCGACCACCTCGTGGACATGGCCGAGGTCGAGCGGGTGGCACGTGAGCAGCGGCCCCGGGTGATCATCGCCGGGTGGTCGGCCTACCCGCGCCACCTGGACTTCGCGGAGTTCCGTCGGATCGCCGATGCCGTCGGCGCCTATCTGATGGTGGACATGGCGCACTTCGCGGGGCTGGTCGCCGCGGGGCTGCACCCGTCGCCGCTGCCGTACGCGCACGTGGTCACCTCGACCACCCACAAGACGCTCGGTGGTCCGCGCGGCGGGGTCATCCTCATGGGCAACCTCGAGCCCGGCCTGGCGAAGAAGTTCAACTCGTCGGTGTTCCCCGGCCAGCAGGGCGGCCCCCTGGAGCACGTCATCGCCGCCAAGGCCGTGGCCTTCAAGCTCGCCGCCGAGCCGGCCTTCCGCGACCGGCAGGAGCGGACGCTGATCGGCGCCCGGATCCTGGCCGACCGCCTGCTCGCCGACGACTCCCGGGCAGCCGGGATCGGCGTGGTCAGCGGTGGCACCGACGTCCACCTGGTGCTGGTCGACCTGCGGGCCTCGGAGCTGGACGGTAAGCAGGCGGAGGATCGCCTGCACCGGGTCGGGATCACGGTCAACCGCAACGCCGTGCCGTTCGACCCCCGCCCCCCGATGATCAGCTCCGGCGTCCGGATCGGGACCCCGGCGCTGGCCGCCCGCGGCTTCGGCGAGGCCGAGTTCACCGAGGTCGCCGAGATCGTCGCCGCTGCGCTGCGCCCCTCGACCGACGAGGCCGCCCTGGACGCGCTGCGCGATCGCGCGATGGCGCTGGCCGCCGCCCACCCCCTCTACCCGAGCCTGAAGGAGCTGCCGCGATGACGTCGGTCGACAGCGGTCCGGTCCGGCCGAAAGCCCACCTTCCGGAACACCCCGACTTCCTGTGGCGCAACCCGGAGCCCAAGAAGTCGTACGACGTGGTCATCGTCGGCGGCGGCGGGCACGGGCTGGCCACCGCGCACTACCTGGCCAAGAACCACGGCATCACCAACGTGGCGGTGCTGGAGCGGAGCTGGTTGGCGGGCGGCAACATGGCCCGCAACACCACGCTGATCCGGTCGAACTACCTGTGGGACGAGAGCTCGGCCATCTACGAGCACTCCCTGAAGCTGTGGGAGGGCCTCGAGGAGGACCTGGGCTACCCGATCCTGTTCAGCCAGCGCGGCGTGCTCAACCTGGCGCACAGCCTGCAGGACGTCCGCGACAGTGTGCGCCGGGTCGAGGCCAACAACCTCAACGGCATCGACGCCGAGTGGCTGACGCCCGACGAGGTCAAGAAGGTCTGCCCGATCGTCAACACCTCACGGGACATCCGCTACCCGGTGCTGGGCGCGACCTACCAGCCCCGCGCGGGCATCGCGAAGCACGACTACGTCGCCTGGGGCTTCGCCCGGCGCGCCGACCAGGCCGGCATCGACATCATCCAGGATTGCGCGGTCACCGACTTCATCACGGACGGCAGCCAAGAAGAGGGCAATGCACGCGTGACCGGGGTCCGGACCACCCGGGGCGACATCGCGGCCGGCCGGGTCGCGCTGTGCGCCGCGGGCACCACGTCGGTGCTCACCGACATGCTCGGCCTGCGGTTACCCCTGCAGAGCCACCCTCTCCAGGCGTTGGTGTCCGAGCTCCTCGAGCCCGTGCACCCGACCATCGTGATGTCGAACGCGGTCCACGTGTACGTCTCGCAGGCGCACAAGGGCGAGCTGGTGATGGGCGCGGGCGTCGACTCCTACAACGGCTACGGCCAGCGCGGCGCCTTCCACGTCATCGAGCGGCAGATGGCCGCCGCGGTGGAGCTGTTCCCGGTGTTCGCCCGGGCGCACCTGCTGCGGAGCTGGGCCGGGATCGTCGACGTCTGTCCCGACGCGTCGCCGATCGTCGGCCGCACGCCCTACGAGGGCCTGTACCTGAACTGCGGGTGGGGCACCGGAGGGTTCAAGGCGACCCCGGGGATCGGTGCCTGCCTCGCCCACACGATCGCCCACGACGAGCCGCACCCCTACGTGGTGCCGTTCGGCCTGGAGCGGTTCGTGACGGGTGCCCTGATCGACGAGCACGGCGCCGCCGGCGTCGCGCATTGACGCCGGAGGCGGAGAGATGCAACTCATCGAGTGCCCGTACTGCGGGCCGCGCGAGGAAGTCGAGTTCCACTACGGCGGCCAGGCGCACGTGTCCTACCCGGAGGACCCGGCGAGCCTGTCGGACGAGAAGTGGGCCGAGTACCTGTTCGTCCGCGACAACACCCGGGGTCCGTTCGCGGAGCGTTGGGTGCACGCACTGGGCTGCCGTCGCTGGTTCAACGCGATCCGCGACACCGCCACCTATCGCTTCCACCGTGTCTACCGCCTCGACGAGCAGAAGCCGGCCATGTCATGAGCAGTAACGAGAACCTCGGCGCGGACGGCGCGGCGCCGTACCGGCTGCCGACCGGCGGCCGGATCGACCGCAACACCACCCTCCGGTTCGCCTTCGGCGGCCGCACGCTGACCGGCCACCCGGGTGACACCCTGGCCTCGGCTCTGCTCGCCCACGGGGTGCACCGGACGGGTACCAGCATCAAGCTCGGCCGGCCCCGCGGGATCGCGGCGGCCTGGGCGGAGGACCCGAACAGCCTCGTGCAGGTCGAGGAGCCGTTCCCCGAGCCGATGCTGCTGGCCACCACCATCGAGCTGACCGACGGGCTCGCCGCGCACGGCATTCCCGGCCAGGGCCGCCTCGCCGACGTGCCGGACTCGGCCCGTTACGACGCCCGCCACGTCCACGCCGACCTGCTCGTGGTCGGCGCGGGGCCGACCGGCCTCGTCGCCGCCCTGACGGCCGCCCGTGCAGGTGCACGCGTCGTCCTGATCGACGAGCAGTCCGAGGCGGGCGGGGCGCTCCTGGGCACCGACGACAGCATCGACGGCGGCCCCGCACTGGACTGGGTCCGGCGCGTCACCGCCGAGCTGGCGGAGTTCCCGGAGGTGCTGCATCTGCAGCGCACCACGGCGTTCGGGCACTTCGACGACGGCTTCGTCCTCGCCGTGGAGCGGCGCACCGACCACCTCGGCGCCGCCGCACCGCGCAACGTCTCCCGGCAGCGGGTCTGGCGGGTCCGCGCCCGCCGCGTGCTCGTGGCGGCCGGCGCACACGAGCGCCCCGTCGTGTTCAGCGACAACGATCGTCCCGGCGTCATGCTCGCCGGCGGCGCCCGCACCTTCCTGCACCGCTACGGCGTGCTGGCCGGCCGTGCGGCCGTCGTGTTCACGACCGACGACAGCGCGTACGCGGCGGCCGTCGACCTCTCCGACGCCGGCGTGGAGGTGCGCGCGATCGTCGATGCGCGACCGGAGGCGCCGGGGGAGTGGCTGTCGGCCTGCGCGAGCCGCCGCATACCGGTCCGCACCGGACAGGTCGTCACGGGCACGGACGGCGTCGAGCGGGTGACCGCTGCGCTGGTGGCGCCGCTCGATGCCGCGGTGTCCGGCGAACCGGAGCGCGTCGACTGCGACCTGCTGCTGGTCAGCGGTGGGTGGAATCCCGCGGTGCACCTGTTCAGCCAGGCGGGCGGCACGTTGCGCTACAACGCCGCGCTGGGCGCGTTCGTCCCGAACGGCGCGCTCGACCGGACGACGGCCGCCGGGGCCGCGGCAGGCGTGTTCGACCTCGCAGGCTGCCTCGCCGACGGTCGGCGCGCGGCCGCGGCCGTGTTCGACGACCTCGGTGTCACGGTGGCCGGCGAGGAGAGCCGCGTGACCGCGGACGACGGGCCCGCCCGCACGCCGTCCGCGGTGCTGTGGCGGGTGCCGGACACCGGCACGACCGACCGCAGCACGCAGTTCGTCGACCTGCAGCGCGACGCCACCGTCGCCGACATCGCCCGCGCCGTCGACGCCGGGATGCGCACCGTCGAGCACATCAAGCGCTACACGACGATCGGGACGGCCCACGACCAGGGGAAGACCTCCGGTGTCATCGCCTCCGGCATCACCGCGGAGCTCCTGGGCCGGCCGATCGACGACCTCGGCACCACCACGTTCCGACCGCCCTACACCCCTGTCGCGTTCGCGGCGCTCGCCGGCCGCAACCGCGGCTCGCTGTTCGACCCCGAACGCACCACCGCGGTGCACGCCTGGCATCTCGCCCGGGGCGCGGTCTGGGAGGACGTCGGGCAGTGGAAGCGCCCGCGGTACTACCCGCAGCCCGGTGAGGACATGGAGACCGCGGTCCTGCGGGAGTGTGCGGCCGTCCGCGGCGGTGTCGGCATTCTGGACGGCTCGACCCTCGGCAAGATCGACGTACAGGGCCCGGACGCCGCGGCGTTCCTGGACCTGCTCTACACGAACATGATGAGCAGCCTGAAGGTCGGCTCCATCCGCTACGGCGTGATGTGCAGGACCGACGGCATGGTCCTCGACGACGGGACCGTACTGCGGCTCGGCCAGGACCGGTTCCTGGTCTACACCACCACCGGTGGTGCGGCTGGTGTCCTCGAGTGGATGGAGGACTGGCTGCAGACGGAGTGGCCGCACCTGCGCGTGCACGTCACCTCGGTGACCGAGCAGTGGGCGACGTTCCCCGTGGTCGGCCCCCGCTCGCGGGACGTCGTGGCCGCGGTGACCGGGCTGGACACGTCGAAAGAGGCTTTCCCGTTCATGACGTGGCAGGACACCAGGATCAGTAACCGATCCGGCCACGACGCGTCCACCCCGCGCTTCGCGCGGCGCGGCCGCCCCGCGCCGGATCAAGACGTGCGGGTGCGGGTGGCCCGGGTCAGCTTCTCCGGTGAGCTCGCGTTCGAGGTCAACGTCGACGCCTGGCACGCGCCGGCCGTCTGGGAACGGCTGGTGGCGGCGGGGGAGCCCTACGGCATCACCCCCTACGGCACCGAGACGATGCATGTGCTCCGCGCGGAGAAGGCGTACCCGATCATCGGGCAGGACACCGACGGCACGGTCACCCCGCAGGACCTGGGGATGTCGTGGGTGGTGTCGAAGAAGAAGCCCGACTTCCTCGGCCGGCGCTCGTTCGCCCGTGACCACAACAACCGCCCGGACCGCAAGCACCTGGTGGGTCTGCTGCCGGTGGACCGCACCGTCGTGCTGGCCGAGGGCTCGCAGATCGTCGAGGGCCCGACTCTTCCCGAGCCTCCCGTGCCCATGCTCGGGCACGTCACCTCCAGCTACCGCAGCGCCGAGCTCGACCGGAGCTTCGCCCTCGCCCTGGTGAAGGGCGGCCGGACCCGCATCGGACAGACGGTCCACGTGCCGGTCGCGGGGGAGCTCGTCCCCGTGGAGATCACCGAGCCGGTCCTCGTCGACCCCGAAGGAGCCCGTCGTGACGGCTGAGTCGTACCTGGCACCGCTGACCAGGACCGCGCCCCTCGTGGGCTGGGGGGACGCGCTCGGTGCCCTGCCCGACGGGGTGCAGATCACCCCGCGCCCGTTCGTCGCGATGGCCGACCTCCGGGTCGATCCGACGGGGCCGGCGGCCGCCGCCGTCGCGGCGTACCTCGACGTGGCGCTGCCCACCGCGCCGTCGACCTACGTCGAGAGCGAGACCGCCACCGCCATCTGGCTCGGTCCCGACGAGTGGCTGATCACCAGCCCGTTCCGCACTCCGGAGGAACTGGAGACCGGGCTGCGGGCGGCGGTCTCGGGCGAGGGGTCGGTGGTCGACGTCTCCGCGCAGCGCACCACGTTGCGGTTGCGCGGCGAGCACGTCCGCGACCTGCTCTCCGGAGGCTGCGCGATCGACCTGCACCCGCGGGTGTTCCTGCGCGGCGCGGCGGCGCAGACGCTGCTCGGCCAGGCCGGCGTCGTCCTGATGGCCCTCGACGACACCGGCACCCACTACCAGATCGTGGTGCGTTCGTCGTTCGCCGGATACGTGACGAGCTGGCTGCTCGACGCCGCGACCGAGTACCGCACCGCCCGCTGACCCACCCCCACCACCACAGCCCCACCACCACAGGGGAACCAGGGAGTACGCATGTCCACCTCACCCCGCGTCGTCATCATCGGCGCCGGTGTCGTCGGCGCCAACCTCGCCGACGAGCTGACCGCCCGTGGCGTCGACCGGGTGACGGTCGTCGACCAGGGCCCGCTCCCGCTGACCGGGGGCTCGACCTCGCACGCACCCGGGCTCGTCTTCCAGGTGAGCCCGTCGAAGACGATGACGCAGTTCGCGACCTACACCGTCGACAAGTTCTCGGGCCTCGACCTCGACGGCGCGTGGTGCTTCAAGAAGGTCGGCGGGCTCGAGGTCGCCACCACCCCGGAACGGCTCGTCGACCTGCGTCGCAGGCAGGGGTGGCTCACCTCCTGGGGCGTCGAGAGCACACTCGTCGAGCCGGACGAGTGCGTCCGGCTCCACGGGTTGCTGGACCGCGACCGCGTCCTCGGCGGACTGCACACGCCGACCGACGGCCTGGCGAAGGCGGCGCGCGCGGTGATCGCCCTCGCGCGGCGCGCCGAGGCGCGCGGAGCCCGCTTCCAGGGCTCCACCCGCGTGATCGGCATCGAGCAGGCGGCCGGCCGCG
The DNA here is from genome assembly GCF_031845345.1 of Pseudonocardia charpentierae. Lineage (NCBI taxonomy): Bacteria > Bacillati > Actinomycetota > Actinomycetes > Pseudonocardiales > Pseudonocardiaceae > Pseudonocardia > Pseudonocardia charpentierae. Next base: position 74,408 of record NZ_JAVREJ010000020.1, read on the forward strand.
TCACCGGCGTGCGCACCCCCGACGGCGTCATCGAGGCCGACGTCGTCGTGTCGTGCGCCGGCTTCTGGGGCCCGGCCATCGGCGCGATGGTCGGCATGGACGTCCCGCTGCTGCCGCTGGCCCACCAGTACGTGAAGACGGGCCAGGTCGCCGAACTGGTCGGGCGCAACGACGAGGCGAGCGAGATCGGGATGCCGATCCTGCGGTACCAGGACGCCGACCTGTACTTCCGCGAGCACGTGGACCGCATCGGGATCGGCAGCTACGCCCACCGGCCGATGCCGGTGCGCCTGGCCGACCTCGAGGACGACGGCGAGGTGACCGACTCCGCCATGCCGTCGATGCTGCCCTTCACCGAGGACGACTTCGCCGGCCCCTGGGAGCAGTGCCGTGAACTGCTGCCCGCACTGAACGGCGCGAAGGTGGAGGAGGGCTTCAACGGAATCTTCTCCTTCACCCCCGACGGCGGGCCGCTGATCGGGGAGTCCCCGGACGTCGCCGGCTTCTGGATCGCCGAAGCCGTGTGGGTCACCCACTCGGCCGGTGTCGCCAAGGCCGTCGCCCAGCTGTTGGTCGACGGCCGCACCGAGTACGACCTGCACGGCTGTGACGTGCACCGCTTCGAGGAGTTCCAGCGCTCCGCGGATTACGTGGAGGAGACCTCGGCGCAGAACTTCGTCGAGATCTACGACATCCTCCACCCGCTGCAGCCGAAGGAATCGCCGCGGAACCTCCGGGTCAGCCCGTTCCACCGGCGCCAGGAGGAGTTGGGCGCGGTCTTCCTCGAGGGTGGCGGCTGGGAGCGCCCGCACTGGTACGAGGCGAACGCCGCTCTGCTGGCCGACCTGCCCGCCGCCTGGACGCCGCCGCAGCGCGACGACTGGTCGGCGCAGTTCCACTCGCCCATCGCGGCGGTGGAGGCGTGGCGCACTCGCGAGGGCGTCGCCATGTACGACATGACCCCGCTCAAGCGCCTCGAGGTGAGCGGCCCCGGCGCGCTGGCCCTGCTCGACCGCCTGACCACCGGGAAGATGGACAAGAGCGTCGGCGCCGTCACCTACACCCTCGCACTCGACGAGGCAGGCGGCATCCGCAGCGACTGGACCGTCGCGCGGCTGGGCCGCGACCGGTTCCAGGTCGGCGCGAACGGTCCACTGGACCTTGACCACCTCAACCGGCAGCTGCCGTCCGACGGCAGCGTCCAGGTCCGCGACATCACCGGCGGCACCTGCTGCATCGGGGTGTGGGGGCCGCTCGCCCGCGAGCTCGTGCAGCCCCTGAGCGACGACGACTTCACGAACGAAGGCCTGAAGTACTTCCGTGCGAAGCAGGCCCGCATCGGCGGTGTGCCGGTCGTGGCGATGCGGTTGTCCTACGTCGGTGAGCTCGGCTGGGAGATCTACACCAGCGCCGACCTGGGCCTGCGGCTGTGGGACGTGCTGTGGGCGGCGGGTCAGGACCTGGGGGTGATCGCGGCCGGCCGCGCGGCGTTCAACAGCCTTCGCCTGGAGAAGGGCTACCGCGCCTGGGGCCACGACATGACCACCGAGCACAACCCGTACGAGGCCGGGCTCGGCTTCGCCGTGCGGCCGGCCAAGGGCGAGTTCGTCGGCCGGTCGGCCATCGCCGGACTGGCTGGGCTCGATGGCAATCCGGCTGACACCGTCTCCCGCCGGCTGTCCTGCCTCACTGTCGACGACGGAGAGAGCGTCGTCCTCGGCCACGAGCCGGTGTTCCTCGACGGGCAGCCGGCGGGGTACGTCACCAGCGCCGCCTTCGGGCACACGGTCGGCAGGCCCATCGCCTACGCGTGGCTGCCGGCGAGCGCGACCCCCGGCACGTCGGTGGAGATCGAGTACTTCGGGCGACGCATTCCGGCCACCGTCGCGGCGGAACCGCTGGTCGACCCGGACATGGCACGGATCCGGCGCTGACCGGTGCTCATCCACATCCGTCCGGACGCCCGGCATCGACCGGGCCCGGCATCACGGGAGGGCGCACACGTGCGCAACGACACGATCGACAGCTTCCTGAACGCCCTGGCGGACCGGGTGCCCGCACCCGGGGGAGGAGCGTCCGCAGCGCTGCACGCCGCGCAAGCGGCGGCCCTCGTCGCCATGGTCGCGCGGTACAGCGACGGCCCCCGGTTCGCCGAGCACGCCGACCTGGTGCACAAGGTCCGCGACACCGCGGACCGGCTCCGCGACGACGCGCTCGCCCTCGCTGAGGACGACGTCGCGGCGTTCACGGCGGTGACCGAGGCCTACCGCCTCCCGAAGGGCGACGACGGGGAGAAGGCGGAGCGCTCCGCCGCGATCGAGGCCGCCACGCTCGGTGCCGCCCGGCCGCCGGAGGCCCTCGTCCGGCTGGTGTCCCGGATCCTCGACCTCGCCGAGGACCTGCTCCCCGTCAGCAACCGCAACGTGGTCAGCGACGTGGCCGCGGCTGCCGAGGCGGCCCGCGCGGCCGCGACGACGGCCCGGGTCAACATCGAGATCAACCTCGGCGGTGTCCCGGAGGTCGGGGCACGGGCGGAGTTGCTCGCCGCAGCGAACTCGGTCGACGGCCTTGTCGACCGTGCCGAGCGGCTGACCACCGCGGTGCGTGCGGAGCTGGTCCGATGACCGCCGGAACCGAGGGCCAGCGAGGCGTCCGGCTGACCGGAGCGACTCTCGCCGCAGAGATCCGTGCGCGGGTGTCGGAGTCGGCGGCCGCCCTCGCCGACGCGGGCCGGCCACCCCGGCTGGCGGTCGTGGTCGCCACCGCCGACGAGTCGACCGCCTGGTACGTCCGGTCGATCGCGAAGGCGGCGGCCAAGGTGGGGATCACCTGCGACATCGTGGATCTCGACCCCTCGTCGAGCGGTGCGGAGATCGACGCCGCGCTACGCCGGCTGAGCGCCGACCCGTCGGTGCACGGAGTCATCCTGCAGACCCCGCTGCCACCCGGGGTGGACTTCGCGACAGCCGCGACCGCCATCGACCCCGCCAAGGACGTGGACGGGGCGAACCCGGGCAGTCTCGGCCGGCTCGCCGCCGGCCTTCCCGCTTTCCCGCCGGCCACGGCACAGGCCGTCGTCGCGCTGCTCGAGCACTACGACATCCCGCTCGCCGGTCGCGACGCGGTGGTGGTGGGTCGGTCGACGGTCGTGGGGAAGCCGCTGGCGCACCTGCTGCTCGACCGCAACGCCACCGTGACGGTCTGCCACTCCCACACGGCGGACCTCGCGGGGAAGACGAGCCGGGCCGACGTCCTGGTCGCTGCGGTCGGGCGACCTGCACTGATCGGACAGGAGCACGTCCGCCCCGACGCGATCGTCGTCGACGTGGGAACGAACGCCACCCCCGACGGTGGTCTCGTCGGTGACGTCGACCCCGCCGTCCAGGGTCACGTCGCCGGTCTGACCCCGGTCCCCGGTGGGATCGGTCCCGTCACGACCGCGCTCCTGCTGGAGCACACGGTCCGAGCGGCGGAAGGGACGTCGCGGTGACCGTCAGCGCTTTCGACCTCTACAAGGTCGGCATCGGGCCGTCGAGCTCGCACACCGTCGGACCCATGCGTGCCGCGAACACGTTCGTCACCCGCCTGGCCGCCGACGGGCTGCTCGCCCGCACCACGGCCGTCCGGGCCGAGATGTTCGGCTCGCTCGGTGTCACGGGGCACGGCCACGGCACCGTCAAGGCCGCTGTGCTCGGCCTCGAGGGCGAGAAGCCCGATCTCGTGGATCCTGAGGCCGCGGAGCCGCGCGTGGCCGAGGTGCACGACGAGAAGGTGCTGCGGCTCGGCGGGGAGCACGAGATCGCGTTCTCGATGGACGACGACCTCGTGCTGCACCGCCGCAAGAAGCTGCCGTTCCACACGAACGGGATGCGGTTCACGGCGCGGGATGCCGACGGGCACGTGCTGCTGTGCCGGGAGTACTACTCGGTGGGCGGCGGGTTCGTCCTCGACGAGGCCGAGATCGAGAGCTCCGCACTCGTTGCCGACGACAGGGCGCTGCCCGTGCCGTACCCGTTCAGCAGCGGCGACGAGCTGCTGGCGCGCACCCGGGAGACGGGTCTGCGGATCAGCGACTTGATGCTCGCCAACGAGCGGACATGCCGGAGCGAGGAGGAGATCCGGTCCGGCCTCCTGCACATCTGGTCGGTGATGCAGGAGTGCGTCGACCGGGGCGTCCGCGCAACGGGCACGTTGCCGGGCGGGCTCAACGTGCGGCGGCGGGCGGCGGCCCTGCGCAAGACCCTCGAGGCCACGGAGGACAGCACCGACCCGCTGCGCGCGATGGAGTGGGTCACGCTGTACGCGCTGGCGGTCAACGAGGAGAACGCGGCGGGCGGCCGCGTGGTCACCGCCCCGACGAACGGTGCAGCCGGCATCGTCCCGTCGGTCCTGCACTACTACCGCGACTTCATCGACTCCTACTCCGACGACGGTGTCGTGCGGTTCCTGCTCACGGCGGCGGCGGTCGGGATCCTGTTCAAGGAGAACGCCTCCATCTCCGGAGCGGAGGTGGGCTGCCAGGGCGAGGTCGGATCGGCGTGCTCGATGGCCGCAGCCGGACTGGCGGAGGTCCTCGGCGGGACGCCGGACCAGGTCGAGAACGCGGCCGAGATCGGCATCGAGCACAACCTCGGGCTGACCTGCGATCCCATCGGGGGACTGGTGCAGATCCCGTGCATCGAGCGCAACGCCGTGGGCTCGATCAAGGCCATCACGGCCGCGCGGATGGCCGTCCGCGGGGACGGCGAGCAGTTCGTCTCGCTGGACAAGGCCATCAAGACGATGCGCGACACCGGGGCGGACATGAAGGACAAGTACAAGGAGACATCGCGTGGCGGCCTCGCTGTCAACGTCATCGAATGCTGAGGAGACAGCCGTGCCGAACACGTTCATCCTGACATTGAGCTGCCCGGAACGACCGGGCATCGTCCACGCGGTCACCGCGTTCCTCTTCGGACACGGCTGCGACATCGTCGAGCACCGACAGTTCGACGACCCCATCCGGCATGCGCTCTTCCTGCGGACCGAGTTCGTTGCCCGCGGCGACACCGACACCGACGCCACGCAGCTGTCCGCGGCCTTCCGATCGGAGGTGGCCGACGAGTTCGCGATGGACTTCCAGCTGGCGGACGACAAGCCGCAGCGCGTGCTGGTGATGGTCTCGAAAATGGGTCACTGCCTCAACGACCTCATCTTCCGGTGGCGGGCCGGCAGCCTCCACGCCGATCTCGTGGCCGTCGTGTCCAACCACGAGGACCTGCGGCCGATGGCGGAGGCGGGGGGACTGCCGTTCATCCACGTGCCGGTCACACCCGAGTCCAAGCCGCAGGCGGAGCAGCGGCTGCTCGAGCTCGTCGACGAGTACGGGGCCGACCTCGTGGTCCTGGCCCGCTACATGCAGGTGCTCTCGGACAACCTGTGCCTCAAGCTGCTCGGCCGGGCCATCAACATCCACCACTCGTTCCTGCCCGGGTTCAAGGGAGCCAAGCCGTACCACCAGGCCTTCGATCGCGGGGTCAAGCTCGTCGGAGCCACCGCCCACTACGTGACCCCGGACCTCGACGAGGGCCCGATCATCGAGCAGGAGGTCATCCGGATCGACCACAACTACGACCCCCGGGCCTTGACGATCGTCGGCCGCGACGCCGAGGCGATCGCCCTGGCCCGGGCCGTCAGGTGGCACTCGGAGCGGCGCGTGCTGCTCAACGAGCGCAGCACGGTTGTTTTCCGCTGACGGCGATACCGCTCGGAGAACCGCCGGTCCTGCGATCGGCACGGTGACCGGGACGGCCGGGGGTCCGGCTCACGAACCACGACGCATCGAAAAGGGGGCTCGGCCCATGCACCTGCTGTTCGCCGACTCGGTTGCCGACCTCACGATCACCGAACTCGAGTCGCGGGGGCACCGTTGCTTCGTGGAACCGGCCCTGACCACCGCGGAACTGCCCACTCGGATCGCCGGCGTCGAGGGGCTGGTGGTGCGTAGTACCAAGGTTGACCGCGCCGTTTTCGACGCCGCCGACAAGCTCGCGCTGGTGATCCGTGCCGGTGCCGGCACCAACACCATCGACGTCGAGGCGGCGGCCCGCACCGGGGTGCTGGTGTCCAATGTGCCGGGCCGCAACGCGGTCGCGGTCGCGGAGCTCACGATGGGGTTGATCCTGGCCCTCGACCGCAGGATCGCCGACAACGTGGTCGACGCGCGACAGGGTCGCTGGGCGAAGGCCACCTACAGCAAGGCCAACGGGCTGCTTGGCAGCACCCTCGGCATCCTCGGCATGGGCTCGATCGGCCTTGCCGTGGCCGAGCGGGCAGCCGGGTTCGGGATGCGGATCGGCTGCCTGGACCGCCCCGACCGCAGCCGAGCAACCTGCGACCGGCTGGCCGAGCTCGACGTCGTGGGTCACCGCTCGCTTCCGGAGCTGCTCGCCTCTTCCGACGTGGTGAGCCTGCACCTACCGTCATCGGCGGAGACCAGGAACCTCGTGGACGCCGACTTCCTGGCCGCGATGCGGCCCGGCTCGATCCTCGTGAACACCTCCCGTGGTGACGTGGTCGACGAGGCGGCGCTGCTCGCGGCGCTCGATGCCGGCCATGTCCGGGCCGGCCTCGACGTGTTCGCCGACGAGCCGGCCTCAAGCACGGCCGAGTGGGCCAACCCGCTCGCCAGACACCCACGGGTGGTGGCCACCCACCACATCGGCGCCTCCACCGCACAGGCCCAAGCCGCGATCGCCGCGGGGGTCGTGGAGATCGTCGACGCGTTCGCGGCGGGAGAGGCGCGCAACTGCGTCAACCTCGCACCGCGCGGGCTGGGCAGCGCCACCCTGACGGTGCGCCACCTCGACAAGGTCGGCGTGCTGGCCAGGGTGCTGGAGCTGCTGCGCGAGGCCGGTCTCAACGTCGAGCACATGCAGAACCGGATCTTCACGGGCGGCGACGCAGCCGTCGCCACCATCGACCTCGCGGGCACCGTGCCCCCCGACCTGCTTGCGCACCTCGAAGAGATCACCGAGGTGCTGGGGAGCTCGCTCGTCGCCCTCGACTCCACCGCCACGGAGCGGGTGTGACCCGCGCGTCCGCTCCGCTGGCTGGAGCTACTCGAACTCGGCCGACGACCGCAGGCGGCGGGGACGTCGTACGCCCGTTCGCCGGTTGGCTGGTCCGCGCGGAGGCCGCTGCCGAGGAGGTCGACGCCATGTCGGAGGTCGCGGTCGCCGTGCGATCGGCGCCTCGCCTGGTGCGCCCGGATGCCTACGAGCCGATGTCCCCGGCGCTCTACGTCTACCGGCAGAGCACGCCGCACGGCGAGCACACCGGCATCGTCTGCGATCTCAGGCCGGAGGCATTCCTCGACGGCCGGGTGCGAGGCCACGAGTCCGTGCAGCCGGATCGAGTCGAGGGGCTGGCGCGGTACCTCGCGACGGTGCCGCAGCGGGTGGAGCTGGTGAGCACGCTGCACCGGGCCGGACCGGTGGTGCGAACGACGCTGGCGCGGGCGCCCGCGCTACCAGCGGCCCGCGAGGTCGACGGGCCCGACGGCTCCCACCACACCATCTGGCGTATCCCCGGGGGCCCGCTGACCGAGGCGCTGTGCCGGGAGCTGGGCACCGCCACCCACTACATCGCCGACGGGCACCATCGGGTGGCCGCAAGCCTGAAAGTATGGGCCCGCTCCGGGCGCGACTCCAGCCACAGCGTGCTGTGCGTGGCCTACCCGCTCGACGGGTTGCGGCTGGCCTCATTCGACCGACGCGTGGCGGGCCCGATCGACTCCGCGCTGGTACGTGGCCTGCTCGAGGCGCACTTCGACATCCGCCCGGCCGCCGACACCCGGGAGGCGTTGGCATCGGGAATCGGGGTCAACCTCGATGGGCGCTGGTACACCGCGACGTGTAGCGCCGGGCGGCCGCCCGGGTCAGCGGGCCTGGACGTCTCACTACTCCACCACCGCGTGCTCGACCGACTGCCGGCGGGGACCAAGGTGGAGTGGACTCGCGCCCCGATCGAGGCTCTCCTCGCGGCGTGCGCCGCGGACGGCGGGGTCCTGATCGTGCTACCCCCGCCGACCCTCGAGACCGTCATCGCAATCGCAGACGCCGGCGAGGTGGTGCCTGCCAAGAGCACGTTCTTCTCGCCCAAGCCCGGCTCGGGCATCTTCCTTCGCGCTCCCAGCGCATGACAGAGACATTATTGAAGGTCGCGTCCTTTACCGACGTCGAACTGACGCATCGTCCGGAACATCGGAAGTGACCGGTTCGTCGCGTTAAATGCCCGGTGTTACCCGGGATAGCTCAGATTTTGCTCCCAGGTCCAGATTCGCTCTTGACGTGCCGCCCGTGCGCGGAGCACGGTATCGGATAGCACAAGACGCAGCGCATTGCGCAACCGGGGAAAAGTCTCATGATCCGTGGGGTCCTGCGTCGTCTGCAATCCCGTTCTCCTGCCATTCGCCCGACAGAACGGTCGCAACTTCTGTGCTCGGCAACGCGGAGGTAAGGTCATGAGCGCAACGGCCTTGAAGAAGGGGCTCAGCGACCGTCAGCTGAGAATGATCGCCATCGGCGGGGTGATCGGGGCGGGGCTGTTCGTCGGTTCGGGCGTGGTCATCGGCAATACCGGGCCCGGCTCGTTCATCACGTACGCCTTGTGCGGCTTTCTGGTCATCATGGTCATGCGCATGCTCGCCGAGATGGCGGTGACCAACCCGTCGACCGGGTCGTTCGCCGACTACGCGCGCAACGCGATGGGAGGCTGGGCGGGCTTCTCGGTCGGATGGCTCTACTGGTACTTCTGGGTGATCATCGTCGGATTCGAGGCCATCGCCGGCGCGAAGATCGTCCAGTACTGGATACCCGGTATCCCGCTCTGGTTGGTCTCGCTCGTCCTGCTGACCGCGGTGACCCTGACCAATCTGTTCTCGGTGTCGTCGTTCGGCGAGTTCGAGTTCTGGTTCGCCGGGATCAAGGTCGCTGCGATCGTCGTGTTCCTCCTGATCGGTACGGCGTACGTGTTCGGTCTGTGGCCGAACAAGTCGGTGGACTTTGCGGTCTCGCCGGACACCGTCTTCGCGTTCCTGCTGAACTCCAGTGGCGCCATCATCCTGTTCGTCTACGTCCTCATCGGCATCTCCCAGATCGTGCTGCGGTACCGCAGAGGGTCCGAACGCCTCCGGGTGAAGATGTGGTTGTTCCCGGCGCTGTCGATCTTCACGGTCGTGGCGATCGTGGGGATCCTGGCGCAGATGGGGATCCAGGAGGGCTCGCGGTCGCAGCTGATCCTGAGCCTGGTGTCCTGGGCGGTCGTGATCGGGTTCTACTTCGCGAACAAGTGGTTCGTCGCCCGCCGCCCGGTGCCGGAGGGACTCGCCCCGACGGTGGAGCCGCGCCGGGTGCTGGTGCTGGCCAACGAGACCGCGAACTCCGAGGAACTGCTCGACGAGCTGCGCCGCATCGGCGCCGACCGGGCCGCCAGCTACTTCGTCGCCGTTCCCGCCAGCCCGGTCGAGACCGGTACCGCTGCCACGCACGGCCCGCTCGACGTGATGGAGGCGACCCAGGAGGCCGCGAAGGTGCGGCTCGAGCACACCCTCGCCGTCCTGCGCTCGGAGAACCTGCACGCCGACGGCGCGCTGAGCGACTACCGCCCGCTGCGAGCCCTGGCCGACGCCGTCGACACCTTCCACCCGGATGAGATCGTGATCGCGACCCTGCCGCTCGAGGCGTCCGTGTGGCACCGCTTCGACGTCGTCTACCGGGCGCGCACGGAGCACCCCGACGTGCCCGTCATCCACGTCGTGGCGACGCCGGTACCGGCGGGACAGACGGTCTGATGACGGTCATCGCCGGGTTCAGCTCCAGCAGGCAGGGGGTCGCGCCGCTCCACCTGGCGACGCAGCTGGCCCGCACCACCGGCGAGAAGATCATCGCTGCGGTGGTCGTGGAGCGGCCGTTGCCTGCCGGTGTCGATCCGATCGAGGACGAGTACCGCGGTTACGTCGCCGCTCAGGCGACCGCGTCGCTCGAGCGGGTCGTCACCCAGATATCGGGCGACTTCGACATCTCCGTGGTGACCCACCACGCGACCTCGGTCCCCAACGGCCTGATGGAGCTGGTGGCTGAGCACAGCGCCGATCTCGTGGTGGTGGGGTCGTCGTCCTCGGGCCTGCTCGGCAGGATCGCCCTCGGAACGGTGACCGAGCGCCTCGTGTACACCTCGCAGGTGCCGGTGGCGATCGCCCCACGTGGTTATCCGTCGAGCCCCGCTCCCGTCCGACGGCTGACAGCCGCATATCGCGTCGGTGCGGACGCGGCCGAGCTCATCGCCACCAGCGCCGAACTGGCGAAGCGGTGGGGGCACGGCTGCGGATCGCGTCGTTCACGGTGCGGCCGTTCACGATGTTCGGCGGCTCGATCGAGCGCTCGGCCGAGGAGCTCGTCGTCCAGCAGTGGGCACGCAGAACGATGGACGCCGCGATCACGCAACTCGACGACGTCCGCACCACGGTCGCGGTTCCCGATGTGGACGTGGTGATCGGGACCGGCACCGAATGGCGTGAAGCCGTCGACGACATCGCCTGGGAACCCGGCGACGTGCTGGTGCTCGGATCCGGGGCCGCCGGCCCTCTGGCGCAGGTGTTCCTCGGCACGGCCGCCTCGAAGATCCTGCGCCACGCACCCGTGCCGGTCATGATCGTGCCGAGGCACACCTCGCCGTGACGTGCTGACCGCGGTCGTCTGCGTGTGTACTAGATCATTTCGGCGAGATGGGCGGCCGCTCGGGCGGCACCGTCGGCGTCCACCGGCAGGTAGTCGACGTCCCGGCCGATCTCCGCCGCGATCGCGTCCGCCAGCGCGTCGGGAGCCAACGCCGCCCAGTCCATCCGCCGTCCGGCGCCGTAGCGGCGCAGGCGGTGCGCGACGTGCAGGTTCTGCTCGAAGTGCCGGCGCAGCGGCACATAGAGGAAGGGTCGGCGGTTGGCCGTCAGCTCCATCGTGGTCGTGAGCCCGCCGTGGGTGATCGTGAGGTCGCTGGCGGCCAGGTGCCGGTAGAGGTCGGGCACCCAGCCGTACACCTCGAGCCCCGGTGCCACCGGCACCGCCGCGGCGTCGATCCGCGGCCCGGTGACCACGACCATCCGCAGCTCCGGCACCCGTCGTCGCGCCTCGGGCAGCGCGGCGACGACGCGGCGCAGCAGGGGTAGTCCCACCCCGCTCCCGCCGGCGGTGACCAGACAGACCGGCTCGTCCGGACGCCACCCCAGCTCGTCGCGGATGCCGGGCCGGTCCCGCGGGTCCACGGGCGCGAAACCGGTGATGTAGCCCGGGAAGGTGTAGTGCGCGCGGGTCCACTCGCGGATGGACGGTAGCCCGGGCCCGAACGCGTCGGGTACCACGTCGTCGGGATCACCGACGAACAGCGCGGCGTCGCGCAGCCGCGGGAAGCGCTCGACCTGCTCGATCATCTGCGCGTTGTAGTCCGCGGTGAGCCGGGTCTCCTCCGGGCCGCCCTCGGGCATCGGCAGGTTGCCCACGAAGTCGGTCAGCCAGGCGTACGCGGTCCGCTTGAGCTCGGGGTTCTCGTGAAGGAAGAAGTCGAGGTCCCAGGCCTCGTCGCCGACCACGAGGTCGTAGTGCTCGGCCGCGGTCAGGTCGTCGAGCACGTGGAAGTTCGCGACGAGGATCTCGTCCATGCTGCGGAGCGCCTGGAACACGTGCAGATCGTGCTCGCCGCACTCACCCTCGACGTGCGCGGACTCGTTCGCCAGCCATCGGGACGCCGCGTGCACGCGCTCGCCCGCGGCCTCCAGGACCGCGGTGACCGGGTGCTGGGCAAGCCACTCGATCTCCACTTCCGGGCGCAGCTTGCGCAGCTCGTCGGCAATGGCGAGGTCGCGGCGGGCGTGCCCCAGCCCGATCGGCGACGACAGGTACAGCACCCGGTGCGGCCGGTTCCGGGCCGGCGTCCAGGAGGACGGTGCCGGTCGGTCGCCGGTGACCGCTCGGGCGAACTCGCGGATCAACAGGTTGATCTTCACGGGTTCGCGCGCCGACGGGGCGTGGCCGGCGCCGGGCAGGGTGACCAGCGTGCCGGCGGTCCACTCCGCGATCGCGACTCCTGCCTCGAACGGCACGCGCTCATCCGCCGTCCCCTGCACCACCAGCACCGGGCAGCGGACCGCTTCGGAGATCTCCCGGGCCCGCTCGCGGCTGCGGTCGGATTCGGCGGCGAAGAAGTCGACGAGCACGTCCGCGCTGGTCCCGCCGGCCCACTCGAGAGCGTCGTCGAGCAACTTGGTCGAGTGCTGGTCGGTGAACACCGTCGAGAAGAAGAAGTCGACGAAGCCGGCGAAATCGGCGTGGATGGCTTCCGGGGACAAGCGGTCGCGGCCAGGATGATCCTGGTCGGGCGCGGGCGGACGGGCGAACACCGCCGGCGCGATCGCGACGACGCCGGCGACCCGGTCCGGATGCGCGCCCGCCAGCGCGAGCGCACGGCGCGCACCCGCAGACAGCCCGACGACCACCGCCTGGTCGGTCCCGGTGGCGTCGAGCACGGTCACCAGGTCGGCGACCTGCTCGGCGAGGGCGTAGGCCGCCGGCCCGACCAGCCGGTCGCTGCGCCCGTTGCCCCGCCCGTCGACGATCACCACCCGGAAGTGCCGGGCGAGGAACGGCACCTGCGCCTTCCACTGCCGGGCGTGCACCAGCGGCATCGAGGTAGGCAGCAGGATCGTCGGCGCCCCGTTGCCGTACACCTCGTAACCGATCCGCACGCCGTCGCGGACGACGACGTCCTCGACGTCGGGATACTTCGCGCGCATCTCAACCTCCTGGGAGGGCTCGGCGGGCTCTACGTCGTTCTCGGGTCGTCGGCCGGGTTGACGTAGGTAATGGCAAAGGGCCCCACGCCGTGCACCTGGACGGTCGCCTCTTCCGCGGTCCACATGAAGTGATTCGTGTTGATCGGCATGATCATGATGCTTCCGGTGGGCATGGCCGTGCTCGTCGTCTTGTCGAGCGTGTCCCCGACCCCCATGTTGATCGCCCCGGAGAGAACGGTGACGTGCTCGAGGGCGGGGTGTCGATGTGCCGGAATTCGATAGTCGGCGGGGAGTTGCAGGCGGAGTGTGAAGGGGACGGGTTGGTCCAGTTGGCCTTCGATCAGTGACACTTTCGCGCCGGGCGGCAAGGACGGCGCTTCGGCCCACTTCAACTCCGTCGGGCTCACCATCACGTGGTCGGGCCCGGTGGGCTCTACCTGGCCGGCGCCGGTGGCCTGGGCCTGGTCGGCGACGACCGATCGATCGTCCGTGCAGGCGGCAGCCACCAGAACCGCGCTGATCACGAATGCGAACGTGACGAGACTCCGAGTAGTCCTGATTGTTGTCATGGAAATCCCTTGGAACGACGTGTCGTGGACACGGATACGGCCCTACGGCCGGACCTCGTAGACCAGGTTGAACGGGGTCTCCGCCGCCCGCCGGAAGCGGGTGAACCCGGCGTCCGTCACCACCTGTCGGATGGCCGCCTCGCCCGCCTGCGCCCCGAGCGCGTATCCGCCGGGCTGGGAGAGCCCGTTCGGCACACAGAGAAACGTCGAGAAGCCGTAGTAGGCCCGCCCGACGGGGTTGAGGTTGTCCTCGACCCGGTCGCCCGCGGCCGGCTCGACGATCATCCAGGTCCCGTCGGGGGTCAGTGCGTCGCGGACGTGGCGGGCCGCACCGAGCGGGTCGCCCATGTCGTGCAGGCAGTCGAAGGTCGTCACCAGGTCGTAGCCGCGACCGGAGAACGTCTGCGCCGAGGCGACCTCGAAGCCCACCCGGTCGGCCACGCCCGCGTCGGCCGCGCGCTTGCGGGCCAGCTCGATCGAACGGTCGTGGTAGTCGGACCCGGCGATCCGCGCCTGCGGGTAGGCCTGCGCGAGCAGCACCGACGACGCCCCGAGTCCGCAGCCGACGTCGGCCACGCGCCCGCCGGCGACCAGCCGGGCCACGACGCCGTCCAGCGCGGGGATCCAGCTCGAGGCCAGGTTCGCCAGGTAGCCCGGCCGGAAGAAGAGCTCGCAGCCGGTGAACACGTCCGTGTCGTGCTCGTGCCAGCCGAGGCCGGCCCCGGTGCGGAACGCCTCGGTGATCCTCGGCTCGGCCCGCAGCATTCCCACTGCCAGCAGGAAAGCCCCCGGTGCGTAGAGCGGCCCGTTCGGGTCGGCGAGCGCAAAGGCCTGCTCCTCGGTCAGCGCGTACCGCCCGTCGGCGGGGTCGTAGGTCACGTAGCTGCCGGCGGCCTGCCCGCACAGCCATTCCGTCAGGTAGCGCGGGTGGCAGTCCGCCCGCTCGGCGAGCTCCTCCGGCGTGGCCGATCCCTCCGCCAGCGCACGGTAGAGCCCCAGCCGATGGCCGACCACCACATTGCCGGCGGCCACGGTTGCCCCGAGGTCGGACACGAACCGACCCAGAAACTCGTTCAGCCTCGCCTCGTCCACTGCCATGCTCCTGCTCCTGTCAGCCGTTGGGCGCAGGAGCTACCTTCGGCCGCGGTGTTGCACGGGTGTTGCAGCGCTCCTGCAACGTGGCGGCCATGCCGTGCCGCTCGGCGAGTGCCCGGACCTGCTCGGCGTCCGCCACCGCGCTTCCGTCGGCCAGGGCGGCCGCCGCGCAGGCGTCGACGGATCCCGCCGCGACAAGCACCGGGATCCACTCCAGGCGCCGTGCGGCCGCCAGCAGGGGCGCGAGAACGGCGCGGGCCCGGCTCGGGTCGCCGGACTGCAGCCGCGCGCGGGCGACGCAGAGGTAGGCGTCGGCACCGAGCAGGAAGGCCGAGCCGGGCGGCGTCTCGATCCCGCCGAGCAGCCTCTCGGCCTCTGCGAGCACAGCCGGCTCTCCAGTGGCCTCGGCGAGTGGGGCGAGGCACCGCAGTCGGTAGGCTTCCGCGCCCTCCGGACCGGCGGCGTCGAGGGCGTCACGGAGCAACGCGGTCGCGCCGGGGGCGTCGTCGCAGTCCAGCATCGTCGCCGCGAGCAGCGCGTCCGCTGTGGGGCCGAACCAGGCCCGCGGCACCCGGCGCGCCTGGACCACCGCCGCGCGGCCGTGGGTGAGGGCCAGGTCGAGCCGTCCCTGCAGCCGGGCGAGCCAGCCCATATGGGCGACGAACCATGCCTGCTCGCCGACGAAACCGCCGCGACGGCTGACCTCCAGGGCCTCTGCCATCCGGTGCTCCGCCTTGTCCCACCGGGCGGCGGCGAACGCGGGGATGGCGGACTCGAACACGGTCCACTGGAGTAGCCGCAGATCGCCGAGGCGCCGCAACAGCGGCTCGAGCTCGTCGATCACCTCCATGAGCGGCTCCACCTCACCGACATAAGCGTGGGCGGTCTTGAGCCCGTCGAGGCCGAGGGCCAACGCGCGGTCCGATCGGGCTGCCCGGCCGGCCGCGACCGCCCGCTGCCCGAGCTCGACGGACTCGGTGAACCGCAGCCGATTGCTCTGCAGGATCGCGAGCCGGGCGAGGAGGTCGGCCTCGGCCTCGCGGTCGCCCAACGACAGAGCGATCCTCAGTCCCTGCTGCAGGTGATGGGCGGAGTCGCGAGCGGACGCGCCGAGCGCCACCGGCCCGTGGCCGCCGAGAGCGCGCAACGCCCGCACCTCGTGGCGGCGGTCACCGGCCTCGCGGGCGGTGGCCAACCCCGCCCGGAAGTCCCCCACCGCTGCCCGGTAGGCGCCGCGGACGTCACGGGCGTGGCCCCGGGCGAGCAGGGCCCGGCACAGCAGCTCGGCCGAGCCGGTCCGCTCGGCCACCTCCAGCGCGCGGGTGAGGAGAGCCTCGGCGTCGGCCGTGGCGAACCGCGCCAGGGCCTGTTCCCCGGCGAGCAGGAAGGCCCGTGCCGCACGTGCTGCGTCTCCCGCTGCCGCGGCGTGCCGGCCGACCACCTCGGGCTGCTCCGTCGAGAGGTCCGCGGCCCGCCGGTGGTGGGCGCAACGCACCGGCGCCGGCGTCGTGGCGTAGAGGATCTCCTGGACCAGGTCGTTGGCGAACTCGTAGTCGCGCTCGGCGACGGCGAGCAGCCCCGCGCCGGTGGCCTCGGCACAGTGGCGCGTCACCGCGTGCCCGGGCAGGCCCAGCATCGCAGCGACCACCGCCGGGTCGACGGACGCTCCGAGTACCGCACCGGCCCGCAGGACTTCCTCCGCGTCCCGGCTGATGCCGCGCAGCCGAGCCAGGACGGCGGCCTGCAGCGTCTCGGGCGGACCGGTCTCGCCCGAGGCCAGCCCCCGCAGGGTCTCCACGACGAACAATGGATGTCCACGGGTCCGTCGCAGGATGGTCGTGGCGAGCTCGCCGTGCCCGGCCTCCTCGGCCAGTAGGGTCACGGCCTCGTCCGGCAGCGGGCCGAGATCGAGCCGCTGCGCAACGTCGGCCAGGATGTCGAGGGCATCGGCACCTTCACCCGTGCGCACTGTGGCGAGTACGAGCAGCCGCGCCGGTGTCGCGTGCCGGGCCAGGTAGTGCAGCAGCTCTACGGTGGCCAGGCTGGCCTGGTGCAGGTCGTCGAGCAGCAGCAGCGTCGGCCGGTCGACGGCCAGTCCGCGCAGCACTGCCGTGACGGCCTCGAACGCCCGGCGGACCTCGATCTGCGGGGTTCCGTGCTCGACGGCTGTACCGAGCTCGTCGGCGAGCTCGGGCCACAGACCGGTGAGCGCGGGTGCGCGCGGCCCGACCAGCGTCCGCAGCCGGGCCGCGGGCAGCGCGGCGAGGGTCGAGTCCAGCGCGTCGACGAGCGGCTGGAGGAACAGCGACCGCTCACCGGTGTAGCAGCGCGCGGTGAGCACCCGTCCGCCGGTGGCCTCGACGGTCAGCGCAAGCTCCGCCGCCAGCCGGGTCTTGCCGATGCCACCTTCGCCTGCGACGAGGAGTAGCGCAGGTTGCCCGTCGGCGGCCGCGACCCAGGTGGCGGTGAGCCGACCCACCTCGGCGGTGCGGCCCGCCAGGACCGGCGCGATCGACGTCGCGGACGCGGTCAGGGACGCCGCGGCCCGGGCCGCCTGCGACAGGGAAGTCCCGGTGAGCAGCGCCTGGTGCACGGCACGGGTCTCGGGTGCCGGATCGACGCCCAGCTCGTCGAGCAGCGTCATGCGCAACCGTTCGAACACGCTCAACGCCCGGGTCGGCTCGCCACCGGCCTGGTAAGCGGCCATGAGCAGGCGGTGGGCCGGCTCGTCGAGCCGGTCCACCCGAATCGCGGCCCGCGCCGTCTCCTCGGCGCCGGTGATGTCGCCGGCACGTAGCAGCGCCTCGGCTGTGATGTGACGGGCGGCGCGGAGCTGCGCGGCGTGCTCGACCCGCAGATCGACCACCCAGTCGGTATCGGGAACGTCGGCCAGGGCGGGTCCGTCGCCGAGCATGGCGCAGGCACCCCGACCGGCCATCCCGGCGACCGCGGCCTCGCCGCGCGCCAACCGGGCCCGGCACTCGCCGAGCAGCAGCGCGGCCTCGTCCAGGTCGACCCGGACCGCGGGCGGGTCCCCCAGGCGGTAACCGGCCGGTGTGCCGAGCACGACCCCGGCACCGAGCGCGGCGCGCAGTCGGCTCACGAGGGTGGCGACCTCGCGCTCCGGGCGTCGGGGGCGTTGCCCGGGCCAGAGCACGTCGACGATGCGGTCGGTGGGCACGACGCGACCCCGGAAGACTGCGAGCAGGGCGAGAAGCATGCGGGCCTTGCGGCTGCCCACGGGCGCGCGGTCCGGCGCGCCGCCGCCCGTCACGGCGAACGCCCCCGCGAGCCAGACGGTCACCCCGTCCACGCCGGGAGGGTAGCGGCACGGATACGGTCAGGGACAGAAGCGACTCAGTCGTGCGGTCCGCGGACCGTCCATTGCCGATCGGTGCTCGCCCTGACTTACATTGCCTCAGTCCTTGACGAGGGGGACGACCCCGGTGCCGAGCAGTTCGATGGAGTGCAGCAGGTCCGCGTGGCGCAGCCGCGGGTTGGTCATCTGCAGGTTGATGCGCTCGATCCCGCCGAGCTGCTCGGACACCCGCAGGCACTTGGCCGCCACGGTCTCGGGGTCACCGACGAAGAACGCCCCGTCGGGACCGCGGGTCGCGTCGAACTGGCGCCGCGTGGGCGGTGGGAACCCCCGCTCGCGCGAGACCTGGGTGAACATCGCCTCCCACCCGGGGTAGAACGCCGACGTGGCCTGCTCGACGTCGTCGCCGAGGAAGCCGAAGCAGTGCAGGCCGACGCGCAGCGTCTCCGGTGGGTGCCCGGCCTCGGCACCGGCACGCCGGTACAGGTCGATGAGCGGTGCGAACTGCCGCGGCTGTCCGCCGATGATGGCCACCATCAGCGGGAGGCCCAGGAGGCCGGCTCGGACGAAGGACTTCGGGGTGCCGCCCACGCCCACCCAGACGGGCAGCGGATCCTGCACGGGGCGCGGGTAGACGCGCTGCCGCATCAGAGCCGGTCGGTGGCGCCCGGACCAGGTGACCTCGGTGCTCTCCCGCAGGCGCAGCAGCAGGTCGAGCTTCTCGTCGAAGAGTTCGTCGTAGTCGGCGAGGTCGAGGCCGAACAGCGGGAACGCCTCGGTGAACGAGCCCCGGCCCACGACGAGCTCGACGCGCCCGCCGGAGATCAGGTCGACGGTCGCGAACTCCTGGAACACGCGCACCGGGTCGGCCGCCGAGAGCACCGTCACCGCGCTGCGCAGCCGGATCTGTGACGTGCGGGCCGCGGCGGCCGCGAGGATCACTGCCGGCGCCGCGTCGTAGTACTCGACCCTGTGGTGCTCCCCGATGCCGTAGGAGGCGAGGCCGACCCGGTCGGCGAGCTCGATCTCCTCCAGCAGGTGCGCCATCCGCTCGGCGGACTCCACGACCGCGCCGGTATCCGGGTCGGTCACCACAGCGGCGAAGCTGTCCACTCCCACATCCACGTCCCCACTCTTCCAGGCGCGAGCGGTCGGCTCACCGTCGGTCGACGGGTCGTGGCCGCGACCAAGAGAACGATGTTCGACCACATGGACGCCGTGCGATGAGTTCTGCAGCCGTCTCCGGTCGACACATCAGAGCTGATCCGTCCGAGGCCGGGAGGAACCATGTCCGAGCAGACCGCCACCGCCCTACCCCCTGTCGTCGACCGGCAGACCTGGCAGGCCGCACTCGACGAGCTGCGTGTGCGGGAGAAGGCCGCCACCCGCGAGCTCGACGCCATCGCTGCACAACGCCGGAGACTGCCGATGGTCGAGCTCCCGGACTACACCCTGATCGGTGCGGACGGCCCGAGCCGACTGGTCGACGTGTTCGACGGGCGCTCCCAACTCATCGTCTACAACCACATGTGGTCCGACGGCGCGGAGTGGCAGTGCGGCGGCTGTACCGGGCTGACGTCGCAGTACGTCCGGCTGGACGTCCTCGCCAACTACGATGCCCGCTTCGTCGTCGTCACCAACGGGCCGATCGAGGAAGCGCTCGCCTACAAGGCCAAGGTCGGCAACACGATGGACTGGTACTCGTCGTCGGAAAGCTCCTTCGGCGCCGACGTCGGCGCGCCGCCCGGCGGGGGCTTCGCGGTGAACGTGTTCCTCCGCGACAGCGACAGGGTCTACCACACCTGGCACACCGACGGCCGCGGTACCGAACAACTCAGCTACACCTTCGCGTTGATCGACATCCTGCCGTGGGGCCGCCAGGAGGAATGGCAGGACTCACCCGACGGCTGGCCGAAGTCGCCCACCTACTCCAAGTGGCTCGACTCTCCCGATGTCGCCCGGCTCTACGGCCCGGCGGAGACATGAGGTGAAGCAATGAGCACGAAGCCGTCGCGCAACGGTCACCTGTCGATCAACGGCCTGAGCCTCTATCACGAGGTGTACGGCGAGCTCGGCGGGTCGCCGACGTCTCCGTTGCTGCTCATCCCCGGCGCGTTCATGGCCACCGACTCGATGAGGTCGTGGGCGACTGCGTTCGCGCGCGATCGCGCCGTGATCGTCTTCGATCAGCAGGGACACGGCCGCACCCCGGATGTTCCGCGCGCGATGTCGTACGAGCAGTTCGCCGACGATGCCGCGGCGTTGCTGCGCGCGTTGGAGGTCGAGCGCGCGGACGTGATGGGCTATTCGCAGGGTGGCGGAGTCGCGCTGCAGCTCGCGCTCCGTCACCCGGAGCTCGTCGACAAGCTGGTCTCGATGTCCGCCACCTACCGCAAGGACGGCTGGTATCCGTCGGTGATGGAGGCCCTCGAGGGTCTCAGCGCGACGGCGTTCGCCGGTTCGCCGGTCGAGAAGGCGTTCCGGGAGCACACGCCGGACGCCACGGCGTTCGACACCTACGTCGAGAAGATGAAGGTCCTGAACATCGGCGACCAGGACATCAGCGACGCACAGATGCGCTCGATCTCCGCGAAAACAATGGTCATCGTCGGTGACGCGGACGGCGTGCGGCCGGAGCATGCGCTGGCGATGTTCGAACTGCGCGGGGGCGGCGACGTGGATGCGGCGGCATCGGGAATGCTGCAGAGCGCTCCGGCCGCGCGCTTGGTGATCCTGCCGGCGATGTCGCATGTCGGGATCTCGGGGGAGTCGGCGGTACTGGTGCCGATGGTGAGTGCGTTCCTCGACGACGTGACGCCGACGACGCCGGACCTCTTCTCGAGCTAACGGGGCGTGTGTCGTCAGGTCGCTGAGGTGTGGCGACGGTAGTAGCGCGCCTGACGGACGCTGTGGGCGCAGGTGTCCTCGCAGAAGCGCCGAGCGCGGTGGCGCCTGACGAAGAGCATGGGGCAGGCCGGCCGGGCGCACCGCTGGACGCGGTCGGCGTCGTCGCCGCCGAGGAACAGGATGCATCGGCAGGCGACGGCGGCGCGGAACACGTCGTCGACGTCGCCCTCGTGGTGCAGCCGCCAGGTCCGGGCTCCGTCGATGTCCAGCGCGAGGTGCCCGGCGGCGCGGCGCGCCTCCCGGTGAAGCAGCGCGGCGGCGTCCGCCCGCGTCGAGGCGCGATGGCCGTCGACGGTCTCGGTGAGGAACAGGCGGGTGGCGTCGCGGATACCCCGCACGGCCGCGGCGACCTCCGGTGACAGGGGAGCGGGGACCACGATGCCGTCGGCGGCGGGTGCGCGCGCGAACCAGGCCGCGATGTCGTCGGAAGCGGCGAGGAAGTCGCGTTCTTCGTGGCCGGTGCGGTGGTCGCTGTTGGCCAGCTCCACGGCGAACGTCTCGCCGAGCAGGGGTAGACGGTCGCTCATCCCAGTCCTTTCACTGACGCTAAAAGTATTGATTTAACGTCAGTGCAGCGTATCGTCCTGGTCACGGACACGCCAGACCGACCGCTCGATCGAACGTGTGGGGCAGCCGGATCCGACCACAGGACGGATGTGCGACATGACGACCACGACACCCGCGGACGACAACAGCTCGACACGCTCGTGGCCGCTGTTCCTCGCATCGTTCGCCATGCTGATCGTCTCGCTCGACCAGTACATCGTGGTCGTGGCGCTGCCCGACATCGGCCGGGCGCTGGGTTACACGGCTCAGAACCTGCAGCTCGTGGTGTCCGCCTACGCCGTGGCGTCCAGCGGGTTCCTGCTCGTGGGAGGCCGCGCGGCCGATCTGCTCGGCCGGCGGCGGATGCTCGCCACCGGCCTGATCCTGTACACGGTCGCCTCCTTGGCCGGCGGCCTGGCCACCGGACCGGGGACCCAGCTCTCCGCCCGGGTCGTCCAGGGGCTGGGCGGTGCGTTGGTCTTCCCCGCGACCCTGGCGGTCGTCACCACGACCTACGCGGAGGGACCCCGGCGCAACCGGGCGCTCGGGATCTGGGGTGCGGCAGGCGCGGCCGGGCTGGTGGTCGGTGTGCTGCTCGGCGGCGTGCTCACCCGCTACCTCGGCTGGTCGTCGGTGTTCTTCATCAACGTGCCGCTGGCGGTCGGGGCGCTGATCCTGACCTTCGTCGTGGTTCCGCTGGACCCCCCGCGCGACCGGATGCGCCGGTTCGACCTGGCCGGTGCGCTGACCGCGATGGGTGCCGTCACGCTGGTCGTCTGGGCCCTCGTGCACGGCCCGGAGCACGGCTGGACGGCCCTCGGAGTGCTCGGGCCGGCGGTCCTCGGTCTGGCGCTCGGTTGGGCGTTCACCCGGATCGAGCGGCGAGCCCGCGACCCGCTGATGCCCCGTGTTCTGATCCAGAGCCCGTTCGTCCGCCTGGCCCTCGTACTGTCCTTCCTGTTCATGGCCACCTTCGGGTCGCTGCTGTACTTCGTGTCCATCTATCTGCAGAACGTCCTGGGATACGACGCGCTCCAGACCGGCCTCGGGTTCCTCGCCCCCACCGCGGTCGTCGTCGCGGCGTCGGGGCTCGCCGGCATGGTCTCCACCCGGATCGGCCTGCGCACGACGATCCTGGCCGCGCTCGTCGTCGGTGCGGCCGGCGCCGCTCTACTCGCCATGAACCTCACCGCCACCGCCGGCTATCTCGGGCTCCTGCCGGGACTCCTCCTGGTCGGCATCGGCGACGGGACGATGTTCACCGCGATCTTCATCGCCGCTGCCACCGGCGTCGCACCCCGCCAGCAGGGGGTCGCCTCCGCGATCGTCTCCACCGGATCGGGGATCGGCGCCGCCGTCGGTCTGGCGCTGCTCGTGCTGCTGGCCGACCCCGGTCCCCGCGACCTCGGCGGGGAGGCGCTCCGGATCGCCACCGCCGACGGCATCCGCGCGGCCGTGTACGCGATCGCCGTCGCGATCGTCGTCACGATGCTGATCGTGCTCGCTGCCTACCCCCGCCGCCCAGGAGCCGGTCTCGCGACCGAGCCGAATGGATCGGCCACCGACCGACCTGACGAAGTGATGGGCGGGCCCTCACGTCGTGGCGTCGCTGATGTGCGGGGCGACCTTGTCGTGGAACAGCTGGAGCTGGTGCAGCTCGTCGGTGACGGGCCAGAGGAACATGCGTTGGGCGCCCGCCCTGGCGTAGGCGGAGATTCGCTCGGCGCAGTATCCGGCCGGGCCGATGGGCAGACCGGCAGCGCGCAGCTGGTCGCCGGGGCGGCCGAGCGCGGGGCCGAGGACCTCGTCGAGGACGTGGTCGGCCGTGGAGGTCGAATCGGTGATGTAGAGCCAGGTGGTCGCAAGGGCGTGTGGGAACGGCGCGGGCGGCCGCCCTGCGCACGCAAGCCGGTCGACGGCCTTGGCGAAGGTGTCCGGCGTGGTGTTGTAGGCCGACGCCATCCATCCGTCTCCGAGGGTGGCGGCGCGCCGCAGACCTGCCGGTGAGCCCCAGCTGGCGATCCACAACGGCGTGGGATCGGGCTCCTGGTGCACGATCTGGCGCAGCACTGGCACCGCTTCGTCGAAGCGGCGCCAGCGGGTGAACACGAGGTGGTCGTTCGCGCAGAGGTAACGGAAGCCGGTCTCGCGCCCCTTTCCGGGCTGCGGAGCACAGGTTCTCGATCATCGCGGTGAACGCGCCTGCCCGTGCGCCGTCCGGCGGTTCCGGTCAGCATGCCACTGACAGGCCCATCGACGGCGGTCGTTCGTCTCGGCAAGCTGCGCTCATGACACCGTCGCTCGCCCGCCTCGTCGACCCGCACGCGTCGGCGGCCCCGAACCGTCCCGCGCTCGTGCACGAGGGGCGAGTGATCACCTACGTCGACCTGGCCCGGGGCCGTGATGCGCTGGCGGGCCGGATGGCCGAGGCGCGCCTCGGCGGCGAGCGGGTCGCGCTGATGCTGCCCAACGGGCCGACGACCGTTCTGGCCTACCTGGCGTGCTTCGCCTCCGGGGCCGTCGCCGCTCCGCTCAACGCCCGCTACGCACCGCCGGAGGTCGAGCGGGCCCTGCAGCACCTCCGCCCCCGCTGGTTGATCGTGCAGGACACGCGGTTACCGCTGCTCGCGCAGGTCGATCCGGCGGCGCTGGCGGGTGTGCGCGTGCTGGTCGCCGGCCACGCCGACGGACATGAGCCGCTCGCCCCGCTGCTCGAGGGCGATGCGGCGGGGGCATTGCCCGCGCCCGCGCCCGGCCATCCCGCGGTGATCTTCTCCACCTCCGGCTCGACCGGTAGCCCGAAAGGCGTGGTGCACAGCCATGGCTCCGCGCTCGCGATGCTCACCAGCACCTCGCAGGCGCTCGGCGATGTGGGGGCGGGTGACGTCGTCCAGGTGTGCGAGCCGCAGGTGCACGTCAGCGGGTTCATCGGCACGCTGACCACTCTTCTGGCCGGCGGCACCGTCCCGCTCCACGACGGGTTCGACCTCACCCGTTACGTGGACGGGCTGCTGACACACCGGCCGACACTGGTCTGCACACACATCGACCTGCTCGCCCAGCTGGTCCGGGCGCCCGGGGCGAATGCGGACTGGTTCGCGTCGCTGCGCGGGATCTACACCGGGGGAGACACGGTGCCGGGCGCGCTGCAGAAGGACTTCCTCGGATTGACGGGCAAGCCGATCGCCGTCGGCTACGGCATGACGGAGGCCATCTGGTTGACCGTGGAGCGTGAGCCGCGGCTGGACCGTGACGGTTGTATCGGCACACCGGTCGGCGGAGCCCAGCTCCGCGCCGACCCCGGGACCGGCGAGCTGCTGGTGCGCGGTCCGATGCTGATGCGGGGCTACTGGCAGGACGACGAGCTGACCCGCGGCACGGTGGTCGACGGTTGGTTGCGCACCGGGGACCTCGGCGCGGTCGATGCCGACGGGACGTGGTGGTTCCACGGCCGGCTGAAGGACGTGATCGTCCGGCGGACTTCGAAGATCACCCCGGGGGAGGTGGAGTCCGCGATCGACGAGCACCCCGCGGTCGCGATGGCCGCGGTCGTCTCAGCACTCGACGCCGAGGAGGGCGAGGTCCCGGTGGCGTTCGTCGTTCCGCGCCGCGGCGAGCTGCTCTCCGCCGACGACCTCGTCGAGTTCCTGCTGCACCGGATCGCGGCGTACAAGGTGCCTGCACGGATCCACTTCCTCGATGCGCTGCCACTCACCGCGAGCGGCAAGATCGCGCATCGGGAGCTGCGCGAGCCGGCGACCTGAGCCGGTCACTGCGCGAGGATCGCCAGGCGGATCAGCGCCTCCGTGACCCCGCCACCCAGACGAGCCACGGAACGAGCAGGGCCGCGGTGACGACGGCTAGGACCAATGGGCGGTCGCCGACGAGTGTCCCCGCGGCGATCAGAGCGCCCAGGGCGGCGAGCAGGGAGAGGACGTGGAGCGTCGTCCGCGCCGACGGCAGGTATGACGGGCGGACAGACGGCGTCGCTGCGAGGACGGCGGCGAACGCCGGGTCGTCGGCGTGGAGCTCCTCCTCGAGCGCAGCGAGAGCTCTCTCCTCTTGCGGTGACAAGGGCATGCCGTGACTCCTTCGCACTTGCCGACCGGTCACACTGTCAACGGCGGGGACGCGTCGAAAGTGCCGTCCCGTGAGAAGGAGACCGGATCGAGGGGGCCGGTGGACAGAACCGGCGTACCGCGACCGGCCGCGGCAGACTGTAGGCATGCCCGACTGGTTGCGCACCACCGTGTGGATCATCGGCGTGCTGGCGCTGGTGCTCACCCTGGCCGTCGGCTACCTGATGTGGCGCTACCGCATCCCGCCGCGCGGACTGATCGCAATGGGTGGAGCGGCGCTCTACCTCATCTCCCCGATCGACCTGATACCGGAGGCGATCCTCGGCCCGCTCGGCCTGGTCGACGACGCCGGCGTGGTGGCCGCGGTCGTGCTGTTCGTCTACAAGCTGGTCAAGGTGCGGCGGATCCTCGCCGACGGCGGGGTCGAGCTGGGGCGGCCGCGGCGGCCGCGGCGGCGCTCGCCGCAGGAGCCCGACCGGTCCTGATCCGCGGCGTGGCCCGGCTCGATCGGTTCCGCACGCTCCGTCGGGTCGGGGCGGACCTTCCGCCGGCTCCACACGTTCGAGTCGCGGCGACGGAAGGTCCGACCAGCACGTCTAGAAGGTGCGGTGCCCTCGCACGAGCAGGTAGATCGCGTAGACCGAGGTCGTCGCGGTCATGAACAGCCGGTCGTTTCGGAGCATCCCGAAGCAGACGTTCGCACAGCCCTCCGGCAGCTTGATCTTGCCGATGAGGGTGCCGTCGGGGGCGAAGCACTGGACGCCGTCGCCGGCCGAGGTCCAGATGTTGCCCTGCTCGTCGAGACGGAAGCCGTCGAAGAAGCCGGGCTCGCAGACCGCGAAGACCTCGCCGCCCTTGAGCGTCTTGCCCTCGACGACGTCGAAGACCCGGATGTGGTGCGGCAGGTCCTCGCCGTGGGTCCGGCCGGAGTCGGCGATGTAGAGCTTCTTCTCGTCGATCGAGAACGCCAGCCCGTTCGGACGCTCGAAGTCGTCGGCGACGCGCGAGACTTCTCCCGTGGCAGCGTCGACGCGGTAGACGTGGCAGCCGTTCTGCTCGCGGTCCGAGCGTGCGCCCTCGTAGTCGGTGTCGATGCCATAGGACGGATCGGTGAACCAGATCGAGCCGTCGGAATGCTCGACGACGTCGTTGGGGGAGTTCAGGCGGCCGCCCTGGTAGCTGTCGGCGATCACGGTCGTCGAGCCGTCGTGCTCGGTGCGGATCACCGCGCGGCGCAGGTGCGAGCACGAGACGAGCCGGCCCTGGCGGTCGATCGTGTGCCCGTTGCAGTTGTCGGACGGGTTGCGGAACTCGGCGACCGAGCCGT
The DNA here is from genome assembly GCF_031845345.1 of Pseudonocardia charpentierae. Lineage (NCBI taxonomy): Bacteria > Bacillati > Actinomycetota > Actinomycetes > Pseudonocardiales > Pseudonocardiaceae > Pseudonocardia > Pseudonocardia charpentierae. Next base: position 101,073 of record NZ_JAVREJ010000020.1, read on the forward strand.
CGACCTCGTTCCAGCTCATCATTCGGTTGTTCGGGATGTCGGACCAGATCAGCCGGCGTTGGGCTGGGAAGTAGGCGGGTCCCTCGGCCCAGCGGAAGCCGGTGGCCAGCCGCTCGAGCTTGGCACCCGGGTTGATCAGCTTCGCGAAGCGCGGGTCGTGCACCTCGTAGGGCGAGTCGTAGAGCACCTCGGCCATGGCAGTCTCCTTGTTCTCGGTGGTGCTGGGTCAGGTGGCGGTGGTGACGCTGCTCGAGGCGGCCTGCCATACGGCGTCCCAACCCGGGGCCAGCGCAGCGGCGCGCTCGCAGGACAGCACGAGGCTGCCCTCGCCGGCGATGCCCTTGCCGGCGATGTCGAACGCCGTTCCGTGGTCGACCGAGACGCGGACCACCGGGAGCCCGATGGTGATGTTGACGCCGTCGTTCCCGTAGACCGCCTTGAACGGCGCGTGGCCCTGGTCGTGGTAGCAGGCGACGACGATGTTCCACTTGCCGCGCACCGCCGCCGGGATCAGCGCGTCGGCCGGGATCGGGCCGTGCGCATTGATGCCGCGCTCCCGGGCCCGGGCGACGGCCGGTTCGAGCACGTCGGCGTCCTCGTCACCGAAGAGCCGGTTCTCCCCGGCGTGGGGGTTGAGCCCGGCGACCGCGATGGCCTCGTCCGGTCTGCCGAGTGCGCCGACGAAGGCGTGGGCGAGGTCGAACACGTCGTCGGCCCGGTCCGGGGTGCAGTCTTCGACGGCTTGCTTCAGGGACACGTGGGCGGTGAGGTGGAAGAAGTACAGGTCGCCCGCCGAGAGCACCAGGCTGAAGTTGCGCACGTCGAACTCGTGGGCGAGCAGTTCGGTGTGCCCGGGCCAGTTGTGGCCGCCGGCGTGCATCGCCGCCTTGTTCAGCGGGGCGGTCACGATGGCGTCCACGTGCCCCTCGCGAGCCAGCCGGCAGGCCTCCACCACGAAGCGGTAGGCGCCGTCACCCGCCGCCGCGCTCAGCTCGCCGACCGGCACGTCGGCCAGCGACGGACCGGTCTGGATCAGCTCGATGGTGCCGGGGTCGTTGGTGGCCCCGCGTGGGTCGGTGATCACCGTGACCGTGTCGGGATCGAGCCCGGCCCGCACCGCGCCGGCCCGCATCGCATCGGCGTCGCCGACGACGACGGGGACGCACTTCTCGCGCAGGTCCGGATGCTGCAGGAGCGTCTTGGCGACGATCTCCGGGCCGATGCCGGCGACATCACCGAGGGTCACGGCCAGCACCGGGCGGGCGGTGTGTGCCGAGGTCATGAGAATTCCTTTCGACGGTGGGAGCCGGCCTGCAGCCGGTCGATGACGCGGAGGAGGGATTCGTCGTCCCCGAAGCCACCGGAGGTGGTGACGATGCGGACCCCGTCGGCGGCGCCGCCCACGATCGCCCCGATCGGGACGCCGGGGGCCAGCGCGGAGTGGACGGTGACCGCGGTGGCGCCGATGCGGTCGAGGACGGCCGCAGCCCCGTCGCCACCGACGAGGACGACGACGTCGTAGGACGACTGCGCGAGCTGTGCGGCCACCCGGTCGCCGAAGTCGGCCGCGACTACTGCAGCGTCGGCGCGCACAGCCGGGGTGGTGACCACCTGCACCGGCGTGGCGACGCCCGCCGTCGCGTCGCGCAACCGCCGCACCGCGCTCAACGCGACCGGATGCAGTGAGCTGACGCCGACGAGGATCCGGGTCGACGGGGACGCCGCCCCTTCCGCGGGGCGGCAGCCGCGCGACCAGCGGCGGGCCATCGCCGCGGCGAGCCCGGCCGAGCCGGCGGCCACGCAGGCCGGACCGAGCCGGTCCACGCACGCTGCGATCGCGTCGAGGTCGGCGTTCGTGGCGGCGTCGACGAACGTGACGCGCCCGTCGTGCCTCCGCCCCGGGTCACGGTCGAGCCCGGCCGCAGTGCCGGCCACCGCACCCGGCACCAGCCGATCGAGGCGGCTGTCGACGACGGGCGTGACCGCGTCGACCGAAGCTGCGGTGCGGGCCAGCGGGACCCCGCCGACGAGCACCTCACCCCCGACGACCGTGCGCGCCTGGTCGGGGAAGGCGGGACAGAGCACCGCGGTCGCACCAGGGTGCGTGTCGGCCCAGGCCACCAGCGCGCCCCGCAACTGGCCGGCGACCGAGCCCCGCATCGTCGAGTCGATCTTGACGTAGAGCCGTTCGCAGCCTCGGGCCACCAGCTGGCGCACCGCCGCGGCGGTCCGGTCGGCCGCGACGTCGTCGGTGGTCGGGCGGACACCGGTGACCACGGCGAGCAGGGACGGCCCGGCGTCGGCGAGCCCTGGATCGTCGGCGCGCTCGGCATCGAGGATCGGCCCGCGCAGCAGGTGCGCGGCCCAACCGGCCTCCGCGAACTGCACCGCCGAGTCGGTCGCGCCCGTCAGATCGTCGGCCACGAGGCCCACCAGCCGCGGGACCACGGCGACCCTCACCTGCGGATCACCGCAGATCAGTGGCGACGGCTCGGCGTCGGTCATCCTTGACCGCTCCTTGCTCGAGTGGGTCGAGAGGCAGGAGTGGCCGCGGTGCATCCCGCGGTCGCTGCGAGGACGATGGCAGCCGCTGCGTGATGCGTGCAAGAGTCTGATCAAATCTGCGCGGGAAGTGCGTGTCTTGCGCGAAACGATCACGATGGATCCGCGCAGAGTTGCGCGGATCGCGCAGAACGGGAACGCTGACCGCCATGCCCCCAGTCCTGGGTTCACGTCAGCGCCGCGCCGAGATCGTCCGGTTCGCCGAGACCAGCGGGTTGACGAGCGTCACCGAGTTGGCGGAGCACTTCGCGGTGACGGCGTCGACGATCCGGCGCGACCTCGCGCAACTCGAGTCTGCCGGACGGCTCGCCCGCACCTACGGCGGGGCGATGGCCACGGCCACGCACAACGAGTCGTCGCTCGAGCAGCGGATCGGCGAGGCGTTCGCCGAGAAGCTCGCCATCGCGCGGTGGGCCGCGCAGCAGCTCGAGCCCGGCGATGCCGTGGTGCTCGACGCCGGCTCGACGGTGGCCGCACTGGCCCACCGGCTACGTGACCGCGCCGACCTCACGATCTCCACCACCAGCCTTGCCGTCCTCGACGAACTCAACGGCGCGGACGGCGGCCCGACCGTGCACTGCCTCGGCGGGACCCTGCGTCCGGTCAGCCAGGCCCTGGTGGGACCGATCGCCGAGAGTGCGCTGGACCGGATGAGCTTCGACCGCGCGTTCCTCGGCGCGGACAGCGTGGACGCCGAGCGCGGGATCTGCGAGGCGGACCTCGGGCAGACGCGGCTCAAGGAACTGATGGCGCAGCGCTGCGGGCACGTCTACGTGCTCGCCCACGCCGCCAAGATCGGTCGCCGGCCCTTCCACGCCTGGACGCCGCTGACTCCGGGCTGGACGCTGGTGACGACGGGTGACGGTGTCGCGGTGGAGCCGTTCCGGGAGCGGGGGATCCGCGTCGTCACCGTTCCGGTCGAGCTATCCGGCTGACCACCGCGTTCACGTCGGCAAACGGGTCTGTAGACGCGGCCCCCGGGGCTCGCTACGGTCCGATCGACGTACTTCGCGCTCGCCGAGGGAGTCCCAAATGACCGCAGAGTTCGTGCAGGACTACGAGACCTTCACTCTCGGTGACTTCCCGCTCCAGCACGGCGACACGCTCGAGGATGCGAAGCTCGCCTACAAGACGTTCGGCGAACTGAACGCCGACAAGAGCAACGCGATCGTGTATCCGACGTGGTACTCGGGCTTCCACTGGGACAACGAGTGGCTGGTCGGCGAGGACATGGCCCTCGACCCCCGCAAGTACTTCATCATCATCCCGAACATGCTCGGCAACGGGCTCTCGAGCTCGCCGAGCAACACGCCGCCCCCGCACGACAAGGCGAACTTCCCGAAGGTCACGTTCTACGACCAGGTCGAGGCGCAGCACAAGCTGGTCGCCGAGCACTTCGGGATCGAGACCCTACAGCTCGTCACCGGCTGGTCGATGGGCGCGGGGCAGACCTACCAGTGGGCGGTCAGCTACCCCGACATGGTGCAGCGCGCCGCCCCGTTCTGCGGCTCCTCCAAGACCAGCGAGCACAACTTCGTCTTCCTCGAAGGCGTGAAGGCGGCGCTGACCGGCGGCGACAGTTTCAAGGGCGGCTTCTACGACGTGAAGCCGGAGGACAACCTGCGCAGGACGGGCCGCGTGTACGCCGGTTGGGGATTCTCGCAGGCCTTCTTCTGGGACCGCGTCTACACGGACATGGGCCACTCGTACCGGCTCGGCATCGACCTGGCGTTCCCGACCCTCGAGGACTACCTCGTCCAGTACTGGGAGGGTCACTTCCTCGACCGCCGCGACGTCAACGACCTGCTGTCGATGCTCTGGACCTGGCAGTACGGCGACATCGGCCAGACGCCCGGGTTCGACGGCGACCACGTCAAGGCGTTGCAGTCGATCAAGGCCAAGCTCATCGCCATGCCCGCCCTGAAGGACCTGTACTTCCCGCCGGAGGACGAGGTGTACGCCTCGCAGTACATCCCCGACGGGGAGGTCCGGGTCATCCCGGGCGTGTGGGGCCACTTCGCGGGCAGCGGTGACAGCGCCGTCGACCGCAAGTGGATCGACGACGTCATCAGGGAGCTGCTCGCCGGCTGAGGAGGAGGCAGGGTCAGTTCGAGATGCTCACGTTGAGGTTCCGCGGGCGGGACGCCGAGAGGTCGGACAGCCCGTCCGGCATGTCCTGCTGAATCTCGGTGAGCCGGTCGACCCAGCTCTGCATGACGGCGGCCGCCGCCGGATCGAGGGCCAGCTTCGGGATGTCGGCGGTGAGCAGCATGTTGTACGGCTTCCAGGTGCCGATGATCGTCGCGATGAGGTCGAAGGCTCGCCGCTGATCCATGTCCTCGCCGGACAGAGGAGCCACGGTCGGCACGATCCAGCTCAGCGTCGAGTAGTTCCAGACCACGTTGTTGAGTACGTCGTGCTCGACCGTCGAGACGTGGATCAACGTGGCGCAGAGCCGGGCCAACCACCGGAACGACACGGGCCGATCTGAGCGGGTGACGCCGTGGGGGAGGAGGCGGTCGAGTTCGGCGGTCCAGAGCGCGAGTTGCGGGTCGGCGGCCACCGCGGCGTCGCCGGGGTAGTAGAGCCGCAGGTAGTCCTCGACGTACGCGACGGTCGGCGCCCAGAGACACAGCACGTTGTCGCGGTACGGGTAGGCGAACGGCGTCTCGGTGGTGCCGCGCCGGGCGAACTGGGTGTCGGGTTCGAAGTCCCAGAAGTCGTAGCGGGCGATGTGGTCGTCCGCCATGCGAACCAGTACGGACGGCTCGTGGGAGAAGATCGCCGAGGAGAAACCCCGCGGGCGCCCGACCTGGAACTCGGCCACCTCGCGGTTGCCGATGAGCACCGTGTGGAAGCAGTGGTGCAGCAGCCTGCGGACGGGGTGGTCGGCATCGAGCCGGTTGGCGGTGGCCAGGGCGAACGACGTCAGCGTGGTCAGATGGGTCGACAGGTTGTGGCGGAACGTCGTGAGATCCTCGTTGAGGCCGGCCAGTAGCGCAGCCCGGGCGAGCTGCACCGGAAGGCCGTCCTGCTGCACCGAGACGGTGGCCAGGTGCGCACCGCTCATCGCGAAGCGTGCCAGACCCCCGGGTCGGGCCAGCCCCTCCCGTACCGGGTAGCCGGTCATCCAGCGCAGGTCGATCTCGTAGGTCCCGTCACCGGAGCGCCGCAGGTACGAGCCGAAGGGGGCGCGCACGGCGAGCTCCGCCAGCACGTCCGCATCCGGCCGCGCGAGTTCGGGGGGAACGGCGGGTGCGGTCGGCCAGGCCCGCCGGTAGCCGAGCGGGTACACGACGGAGAGCAACGCGTCGATGTCACGCGGAACGGGCGGGGTGTACCGCGGCGCGAGCGCGGTGAGCAGGTCGAGTGCGCGGCGGCCGCGTCGGATGCGTCGCAGCCGTGGTTCCGCGTGGTCCTCCGGCGGATGGGTCACTGCCTCGAACAGCCCGCGTACCGGCATGCCGGGGTGCGCCTCGCCGAACGGCCGGTACTGCACGCGCCCGTCGGTCGGTGCGGCGAGCGGGATGATCTCGGAGGACCGGAACGCGTGCCATTCGTTGAGCGCGATGATGTTGCGGTAGAGCCAGAACCGGGCCCGGTCGAGCAGCGTCGCGCTGCGCGCCCGGGACCGTACCGGTGCAGAAGACCGGGTGGCTGGGATGCTGGTGGTGGCGGTGTGTGTCATTGCTGGGTCTCCTGTCCGGGCACGTGCCACGGCGCGAAGGCGTTCTGGACGCCGCGGAGCGCCGGTGCGAGCCGGGGGTGGTGGCGCAGCAGGACCGTGCGCATGTCGTTCGCCCCGATCCAGGCCATGCCTTCGGGCGTGTAGACCTGCGGGGTGAAGTCGGTGGTGAAGAAGCGGTCGCTCTTGAGCCGCCGCGAGGCCATGAGGATGAAGATGCGGAACGTGGTGTCGCCGAACCCGAACCCGGCAGGCGGGGTCTCGGCGTAGAGCCCCACGGTCAGGTCGACGTCGTCGACGGTCGGGTACACGGCCTGCAGTTCGGCTGCGGTCTCCGGGTTGCCGGTGAGTTCGTCGAAGGACCTGACCGGCGGCAGGTGCATCAGCTGCCGGAACGCGTTGTAGCGCGGAACCCCGCGTTCACGGGAGCGGAGCAGGTCCACGGCGGCGAGGTCGACGGTGAGGCCGTCGTTCTCGGTGCGGACCAGGTGTTGCATGAACCGCGGGTGGTTGTGCAGGGCCACCGCTCCGGGGTGGGCCGTGCCGAGTGAGTAGAGCAGGTCGGTCGCGCCGCGCTGCTCGAGCAGCAGCCGGCTGTTCAGCCGAGCGGCGTCCATGAACGGCAGCGGCGTGCTGGGCCGCGGCCCGTCCACGGAGCGCAGATGCAGCTCGTCGGGGATCAGCGGATGCATGCGGTAGACCGCGACGAACTCCTCGGTGATCGAGTACGGGGCGGAGTGGTGGTCGGTGGGCGACCCGGGGATGCCGCTGAGGACCTCGCCGTCGGTCAACCGCCCGTAGAGCGTGCGCACCCGCTCTCCGGCAAGGCCGAACCAGTTGGCCCGCATTCCGATCCGCAGCGCGGGCCGGTTCAGGATCGCGGTGGTCCACTCCACGGTGTGGATCTTGGCGATGAGCGCGGCGACGATCAGACGTGCCTTGTCGAACACCTCGTCGTCCGACCAGTCGCGGTAGTTCGCGGCGAGCATGTCGCACACGGCGTTGTGTTCGCGCATGAACAACGTGTGCAGGAGTTCCAGTCCGACCCACCAGCCGTCGAGCCCGCCGGAGCTGCCGAGCAGCGCCGGGTCGATGTCGATCAGGTGGTTAGTCCCGATGGCGACCTTGCCCCGGCCCAGCTCCGGGCGGCGCACGGCGTTCTGGAAGTCCTGGTCGCTGCCGTAGATCTGGGAGGCGTCCCACCAGTGGGTCTCGGTGTTGACGAACGTGCGCGGCACGTCGGTGTCCGCGTTCGGGTCGCGCTTGGTGCGCGGCAGCGTGATCGGGTCGGTCGGCCAGTCGTCGCCGGGCGGGCGGGGGACCTCGAAAGGACATGTCGCGTCGGTGCCGTGGCTGAACCAGTCGCGGGTCTCGAACTGCAGCCATGCGGCGGCGAGCACGTTGAGCCCGGTGGCGGGGATCATCTCCGGTCCGCGGGCGAGCAGGCGGGTGCTGACCAGCCGAGGGTTGGGGGTGAGGACGCGGCTCGGGTCCTCCGGCTCGGTGTCCTGAAGGGGCACGTTGCGGCCGAACCGGGTTCCCGCCATGCCCATGGCCGGCGCGGACAAGTCGTTGTAGGACCCGTCCGCCGAGCGCGCCACCAGGTACCGCGCCGGTGGCTCCGGCGACAGCGTCGGCGTCGACGCGGCGTCGTTGGTGTCGAACAGGTTGTGCTCACGCAGGCCGTCGCGGATGCCCTGGATCAGCGCGAGCGAGACGGGGGTCGGGAACCGGTGCCAGCGCCACCGGCGGTCGATCGCCTCGGCCCACCTCGCGTAGAGGCGGCGCGCGAGCCGGACGGTCCGCGGAGTCCGGGTGGGTGGGTGGCCGACGACGGTCTCGTCGGAGACGTCGGCGATGGTGGGGGACGGGACGGTTCGAGTCATCGGCGTGCACCATCCAGGCTGGGAAGTGGTTGCACGACAAGGGAGCCCGTGACCGGTCGCCGTGATACCGCCGCTCGGCCGGCGTGGCGTGGCCGGGTGTCAGCGCGGGTGGACCCGTTCGGTGAGCACGGCGTCCGTGTTGGTGAACAGTGCGGGCAGCATCGCCCGGATCGCGCCGACGACCACGTTGTCCCCGGTGGACAGTGCGGCGACCGACCCCATGCCCTTCGCCCGCATCCGGGCGCCGTCGGTGACGGCGTTCAGCATCTCGGCGACGTCGAGCCAGGTGTATCCCGGGCGCAGTTCGAGCCCGTAACGCCGCGCGACCTGCTGGTAGAGCTCTGCCCAGTTGGTGAGCAACTGCTCGTAGTTGATCTTCAGGAACGTCTTGACCCGGGGATGGTTCGGCAACCCGACCCACACGATCGTCTGCAGGCTCCACAGCGGATCCTCCAGCGTGGCCGCGAGTGTGGCGCGGGACATCTCGCGGACCAGGTCGGTGAGGGTGATGTCAGGTGGCAGCGCCTCCAGTGCGCTGCGCAGCGTGCGGAGCTTCCGCGCCAGCAGGGCCGGGCGCATGAGGTAGGCGATCAGGTCTTCGGTGTAGCGGCTCTTGTATCTCCAGCGGTCCCGGAACATCCCGACTGTCAGGACCTTCGGTCGTTCCAGCGCCAGGTCCTCCTGCTCCGCACGCTCGACGAGGCGAGCCTGCGACAAGCCGGCGAGTAGCCGGGTACCGGCGTCGTGGTCGGCGAGCAGATCCGGGCCGCGGTGGTCGAGCAGATCGTCGTGCAGCAGGAGCAGCCCGATCTCGAGGAACGCGCGCGTCTCGGGACTGTTCGCGATCTTCACGCGGGTCGCGGGCCGGGCGTCGGCGCACACGTTGGACAGGACCGACGACAGGTCGTCGTCGGCCGGCAGCGGTGCGCCCCGGACGTCGATACCGCCAGCGTAGGACCTCCAGCCCTGGAGGTCCTACGCCCGCATGCGCGCTGTCGGGATCGACCGGCCGAGTCGGAGCCCGCGGCCGCGACCGCGAATGGGCTTGGACCCGTGCCGCCGGCGCCGTCGAGGTTGGTCTCACCAGCGAGATCGCGCCGGCGACGGCGTCGACAAGGGGAGGGTCCGTGATGCTCGAGACCGCCATTGCTCACACCACAGAGTCCGAGAACTCCCAGCCGGACACCACTCGGCCGGACGCCGGGGCGCCCGAGCGGCCTGGTCAGCTCGCCGAGCTGGTCGCGGGCGCACGGCGGGGCGAGCGCTGGGCGTGGGACGCGTTGGTCGAGCGCTATCGCCCGCTCGTTCGTGCAGTCGCGTCGGGTTATCGGCTCAACCGAGGTGATGTCGAGGACGTCGACCAGACGGTATGGCTGCGCCTGGTCGAGAACCTCGACCGCATCCGGGAGCCGCGAGCACTGCCCAGGTGGCTGATGACCACGGCCGGCAACGAGTCCCTGAGGCTGACGCGCAACGGACGGCGGACGCTACTCGTCGGCGCACTCGACGAGGCCGTGCAGGAGCACCGTGCCGAGCAGGGCGACGCGCTCGACACCGACCTGCTGCGCCGTGAGCTGGCCGAGACCGTGCGACAAGGGCTCGCCGCGCTGCCGGCGGCGCAGCGACGGCTGCTCGGACTGCTCGCGGGCGAGGGGCAGCTCAGCTACCGGGAGATCAGCCGGATCCTCGCGATTCCGGTCGGCAGCATCGGGCCGACTCGGGCACGCAGCCTGGCCCGGCTCCGTGCGACCGCGGCCGTTCGGGAGTACGTGGCCTGTTAGTAGAAGAAGCTGGTGGGGGCGTCCTTCGGGGCCGGGGCCGGGGCCGGTGGGTCGTCGCGCTGGACCGTCGGTCGGGAACCCGGTCCGGGCCGAGCGCCGCGGACGGCGGCGGACCGCACGGTGGCTACCGCCGTCGAGCGCCACCGCTGCCCGGAGAGTGGCGGGTGCCGGCGTGATGGAGGTCCACGAACCTGTACACGACGTGGGCGTAGGCCTAGCTTGTTCGCAATGGCGGGGTGTCGGTGAAGACCGTCGAGTCGTCGTTGTGGCGGTTGCCCGCGATCCGGCAGTTGGTCCTGCTCACCCTGCTCGGGTTCACCGGGTTCGCCGCGACTCTTGCGTCGCTCCCGTGGTGGGCGGTCCATCGCGGCGCGTCCCCGACCGCGGCGGGTCTGGTGACCACGGTGATGTTGGGCGTCACCGTGGTGGTCCAGTTCCTCGTTCCCGTGGTGGAGCGCCGACTCGGGACCGGCCGTACGCTGGCGATCGGCGTCTTCGCGTTGGGCGCGCCGTCGCCGATGTATCTGGTGAGCACGGATCTGGCGCCGATGCTGGTGGTCAGTGCCGTCCGTGGCATCGGATTCGGGGTGCTGACGGTCTTGGGGGCGAGCTTGACCGCCGTCCTGGCGCCACCGGGTCGTCACGGCGAGGCCGTCGGTCTGTACGGCTTGGCGATCGCCGCGCCCAACCTGCTGGTGGTGCCCGGGGCCGTGGCCCTGGCGCAGAACGTCGCCTTCTGGCCCGTCGTCGTGTTGGCGACGTGTCCGGTGCTGGCCGTCCCGTCGGCACTGGCCATCGGCGGCGGCCGCCGGCCACGCGTCGCGCACGAGAAGGCGGGCCATCGTCAGGCGGCGCTGGCCGCGGTGCTTCCCTCCGTCGTCCTGCTGACGATCACCTTGGCCGGCGGGGGAGTGACGACGTACCTGCCCATCGAGCGTCCGAGCGGCCTTCTGGCGACCCTCGTACTGGTGCTGTTCGGGTTGACGGCGGCGCTGGGACGGTGGCGGGTGGGCCGGCTCGCGGACCGGGCCGGGACGCGTCTGCTGCTGCCGGGGACAGTCGCCCTCGGGGTCGTGGGTCTGGCGGCGCTGGCCGCCGGGCTCTGGCAGGGGATGAACATTCTCCTGCTGGCGGGGGCTGCTGTGTTCGGCATCGCTTATGGCGCCGTGCAGAACCTCACGCTGGTGGCGGCCTTCGCCCGAGCACGGGGCCGCGGAGTGTCGACGGTCAGCGCGGTGTGGAACGCGGCGTTCGACACGGGTACCGGGATCGGAGCCGTGGTGGTCGGCGCCCTGGCTGCCACCGGAATGGGTGTGCCGATGGCGCTGGGCGTGTGTGCCGGACTGATCGCCGTGTGTCTTCCGCTCGCGGTGATGGCGTCGTCGGCCCGGCACGTGCCCGGCGGGCGCGACCACCAGGCATGATCGCGGAGTACGAGTTGGGCCGGATCCGCTTCCTGCCCGGCGACCGGACGCAACTCGACAGCAGCCTGCCATTCCTCCCAGGTCGGGCAGAACTTGCGCACAGTGGCGTAGAGGCTCCGCACGAATGCATGAAGGCCGTTCATCATGGGGCTCCTGGTGGCTTCCGCGCCGTCTTCTTGTGGAGACAGGCTTGGGGCAGACGGCTCCGGCCGCGGGCAGGGTGCCCGCGGCCGGAGTTCCCGAGTGAATCAGGGGGAGAGTTCTTCGAGGACCTTGCCCTTGGTCTCGATGGCGAACCGGGCGGTGATCAGACCCCCGATGAGGGCGACGACGGCGAACGCGAGGAACACGTAGCGGATGCCGACGCCGGCGACGATGAAGCCGACCAGGACGGGGCCGATGGACGAGCCGGCCCGAAGCCATGCGCTGCCGAAGCCGGTTCCGACTGCGCGTAGGCGGGTGGGGTAGAGCTCGGCGGAGTAGAGGTAGAGCGAGAAGGCGACCGTCTGCAGGATCGCGTAGGCGATCGGCGCGAGGATCACGACCTGGGTGGCGGTGGTCGCGCCGAGAGCGGTGAGGATGACGAACGGGATCGTCGCGAGCAGGAACGCGATGGTGTACCAGCGCTTGCGGCCGACCTTGTCGATGTAGAGCGCGCAGATGATGGAGGCGACCACGCCGACCGCGGAGGTGATCCAGCCGTAGAGCAGGCTGGTCTCCAGTGGGAGCTTGAACACCTGCCGGTAGAGCGTGGGCAGCCAGGTGACCAGGCCGTTGTTGATGACGTAGACGCTGATCCACAGACCCCAGATCATCAAGGTGCGCTTGAGGTAGATGCCGCGGAACAGCTCGCGCCAGTCGGACTTCGCGGTCGCCCTCGGGTCGACCGGCTGGACGACCGGTTCGGGCAGCGGCTTGCCTTCCTTACGTGCTTCGCGCTCCAGCATGGAGACGACCTTGTCGGCCTTCTCGATTCGGCCCTTCGACGCGAGCCAGCGCGGCGACTCGGGCATGAGGACCCGCAGCGGGATCATCAGCAGGGCCGGGACGAGGCCGACGATGAACAGCGCGCGCCAGCCGTAGAGCGGGACGAGGAAGTAGCCGGCGAGCCCGGCGAACAGCAGCCCGACCGGGAAGATGACCTCGTAGAGCAGGAAGAACCGGCCGCGCTTCTTCGCGCCGATGAACTCGTTGATGTAGGCCGAGGCGACGGGGACCTCGCCGCCGGTGCCGATGCCCTGCAGGAAGCGGAACACCAGCATGGAGGCGCCGCTCCAGGCGAACAGGCAGGCGACGTCCATCGAGACGAACAGCAGGATGGTGATCAGCAGGGTCGGCATCCGGCCGATCTTCTCGGCGACCCAGCCGAACAGGACCGCACCGATCAGCTGGCCGAGGTAGCCGGCGGAGAGGATGAGCCCGACCCACGCGGGGGTAAGGCTCCATTCCTCCACCAACGAGGGCATCGCGAAGGCGATGACCAGCACGGTATAGGCGTCGAAGAAGGTCGCCGAGCCGATGATGATGCGGATCAGCAGCAGGCGGCGGGTGATCGGGATCCGCTCGAGGCGGGCTACCAGCTCGGCGTTGGCGACGGCCGCGGAGCCGCCCGCGCCGGCGTATGAGGTGGACATGTCGACTGTTTCCTCGCCCTCCGCGGCGCTCGGGGCGGCGGAGTTCGTCGGGGACTGCGGTGTCACCGGACCGAGCGGCGCCCCCCCCCGACAGAGGTGGGCGGCGCACAGCGGTGTGCGGAAGGAACAGGGGCCGACCGCGAGTGTGAATTGCGGTCGGCCCGCCTGGCCCGGCCGGGATCGTTCACCGGCCGGGCCAGGCGCGTTTCAGCTGGCGGGTCGTCGAGACCGGCGCGTCGTGAAGGTCGACGCGGGCGGTGTCAGGCGAGCCCGGCGGCCTTGATCGCGTCGGCGATCTCGGTCTCGGCCTCGGCGGTGAGGTCGACCAGCGGCGAGCGGATGACGGCGTTGGGCAGGATGCCCCGGGTCCGCAGGCCGATCTTGAGGGCGACGGTGCCCTCCATGTGCGAGCCGCGGTGGTACACGGCCTTGGTCACCGGCAGCAGCCGGTCGTGGATCTTGCGGGCCGCGGCGTAGTCCTTCGCCTTACCGGCGGCGATCAACTCGATCAGCGGCTCGGGGGCGAGGCCGCCGTAGCCGACGAGCAGGCCGTCGACATCGAACATGGTGTGCAGCAGGTACTCGTCGTGGCAGGACAGGATCTGCAGGTCCGGGTTCTCGCGGCGCAGCACCGGGATCTCGGTGTCCCAGCGGCGCATGTTCCGCACACCGTTCTTGGTGGCGAACACCCCGGGCTGGGCGGCGATCTCGAGCTGGGTGTCGAGGTTGTAGGTGGCCTTGGTGTTGTCCGGGTACTGGAACAGGATCAGCGGCAGGCCGGTCTCCTCGTAGATGGCCCGGTAGCGGTCCTGCGGTGCGCCCTGCTGGTAGCCGAAGCGCAGCCAGCCGTGCGACGGGTAGACCAGACCGGCCGTGGCGCCGGCCTCGACGGCCCGCTTGGCCTCCTCGACCGCGACCTTGGTGCCCTCACCGGTGATCCCGGCGATGATCGGCACCGACACCTCGTTGACCAGGTTGCGGACCAGCGCGACCTGCTCGTCCTGCGTGAGGAACGTGCCTTCACCGGCGTGGCCCAGCACGACCAGGCTCTTCACGCCGTCGATGCCCGCCAGCCACTTGCCCAGCCCGGCCATCGCGGCGTGGTCGACGTCGCCGTCCGGGGTGAACGGGGTGACCGGGGCGGGGTTCAGACCACGCAGGTCCAGAGCGGGAAGTTCAGAAGTAGACATTCGTTGGCCCTTCTCGGCTGAAGCTCTGTCTGTCGCTCCCGGGCTCCAAGTTCGCGATGGGATCGATTCCGGGAACGTTCCCAAAGTGTGCAGTCTCGACGAGGAGTCGTCAACCCTTTTGGTGCATCGTTTCCGGGAACGTTCCCGTCTGCGGTAAGATCCGACCGTGGTGACCATCGTGGACGTGGCCCGGGTGGCCGGGGTCAGCAAGTCGACCGTGTCGCGGGTGCTCGACGAGCGCCTGCCCCGGTCCCAGAACGCCACCGCCGAGCGGGTCCGCAAGGCGGCCGCCGAGCTCGGCTACGTCCGCGATCCCCTCGCCTCGGGTTTGCGCCGGGTCGGGACCAGCACCATCGGGGTCGTCGTCCCGCACCTGACCGACACCGTCATGGCCATGTTCTACGAAGAGATCGCCGCCGCAGCCACCGCCCGCGGCCTGTTCGCCGTGGTCGCCAGCACCAACGACGACCCGGACACCGAACGCGTCGCCGTGGAGTCACTGGTCCGCCGGCGCGTCGACGGGCTGATCCTCACCACCGCCCGCATCGACACCCCGATCCCGCTCGGACCGCTGGGCGACTCGCTGCCGCATGTGCTGGCGCTGCGCACCAACGACACCAGCTTCGCCTCGCTCGGCGACGACCGGCTCGGCGCCCACCTCGCCACCCGCCACCTGCTCGACCTCGGCCACCGCCGCATCGGACTGGTCCGCGGCCCCGGCTACGCCTCCACCGCCCGCAACCGCGAAGCCGGCTACCGCGACGCCCTCACCGAAGCCGGCGTGCCCGTCGACGAGACCCTGCTCGCCGGCGACTCCTTCACCATGCAATCCGGCGAGATCGCCGGCCGGGCACTGCTCGACCGCGCCGACCGGCCCACCGCGATCTTCGCCGTCAACGACAACAACGCGATCGGCGTCATGGCTGTCGCCCACGCCCTCGGCCTGAGCGTCCCCGACGATCTGTCCCTCGTCGGCTACAACGACATCCCCGTCGTCAGCCGGCTCCCCGTTCCGATGACGACGATCCGCGTTCCGTTCGCGCAGATCGCGACTGCGGCGCTCGAACTGCTCAACGAGGCGAGCGCCGACGGCGTACCGCGGACCGTGACCGCTGCACCGACCCTCATTCCTCGCAGGTCGGCGACCGCGCCCAGGTGAAGAGGAGTGTCATGGTCGAGAACGTGTTCGTGCTCGGGCTCGACGCGCACAACGCCGACGTCCTGCACGGCCTGCCTGACGCCGCTCGTTATCGCTTCCACCCGCTGCTGTCGGACGGGGAGCTGTCGGGCGGGGAGTCGGTCGACCTGCCCGGGCTGCTGGATGCCGCGCAGCGACAGGTCGAGGCGTTCGACGGCCCGGTACACGCCCTGGTCGGGTTCTGGGACTTCCCGATCAGCACGATGGTCCCGATCCTCTGCGAACGACTCGGGCTGCGCTGGGCCACCACGGAGGCCGTGGTCAAGTGCGAGCACAAGTACTGGAGCAGGCTCGAGCAGTCGAAGGTGATCGACGAGATTCCGGGCTTCGGTCTGCTCGACCTCGACGACCCGAGGCTGCCCGAGGGCCTCGGCTACCCCGTGTGGATCAAACCGATCCGGTCGGCGTCGTCCCAGCTCGCCTTCCGCGCCGACGACCCGCAGCAGCTCGCCGGCGCGGCCGCCACGATCCGCTCGGGTATCCGCCGCATCGGCGACGCGTTCGGCACGGTCCTCGACCTGCTGGAGCTGCCGCCCGAGCTGGCCGGCGTCGGCGGAAGCGCCTGCCTGGTCGAGGAGTCGGCCACCGGTCGGCTGGTGACCGTCGAGGGCTACAGCCGCCACGACCAGGTGCACGTCTACGGGATCGTCGACTCCGTCACCGTTCCGGGCGGCACCAGCTTCCTGCGCTACCAGTACCCCTCGACGATTCCCGACGCCGTCTCCGAGCGCATGGTCGAGCTGACCCGGCGGGTGATCCGGCAGATCGGCTACGACGGCGCCACCTTCAACGTCGAGTACTTCTGGGACGAGGAGCAGGACGCGCTCGCCCTGCTGGAGATCAACCCGCGGCACTCGCAGAGCCACGCCGAGCTGTTCGCCTGGGTGGACGGCGTCGCCAACCACCACCACATGCTGGAGCTGGCGCTGGGCCGGGACCCGCGGCCACCGCACCGCGAGGGCCCGTACGCCGTGGCGGCCAAGTGGTTTGTGCGCCGCACCTCCGACGGCGTGGTCCGCCGGATCCCGGCCGCCGAGGAGATCGCGCAGGTCGAGCGGGAGATCGACGGCTGCGTCGTCGAGGTGACCGTCGCGCCGGGCGAGCGCCTGTCGGAGCGGCACGACCAGGACAGCTACAGCTACGCGGTCGCGAACGTCTACCTCGGCGGGGCGAGCGAGGACGACCTGGTCCGCAAGTTCGAGCAGGCGGTGGCCGCGCTGCCGTTCGAGATCGACGACCCCGGTCAAGGAGCGCGCTGAACAACTCGGCCCTACTGCGCGGCGCCCAGGCGGCGCCTCGCTGCGTTGTCGTCGGGCCCGATACAACCCCGGTATCGGGCCCTCCTCTGCCTTGCGATGCATCCACCTGGATCACCGCTCGCTACGGGCGGAGTTGTTCAGCACCCTCCTGGCCGTCACAGAACCGCCTGCATGAGGATCGGTGCATGAGGTTCGCTGCATGAGGGTGGTCGACCGCTTCCCGCGCGAGGTCGTCGAGGAGGCGCGGCTGCGGATTCCCATGTCGGACGGGGTGCACCTGGCGGGGCGGCTCTGGCGGCCCGCGGACTCCGACGAGCGCCCCGTGCCGGCGGTCCTGGAGTTCATCCCGTACCGGCAGCGCGATCTGACGGCGGTGCGCGACTCGATGCACCACCCCTACCTCGCCGGCCACGGGTTCGCCGGGGTCCGGGTGGACCTGCGCGGCAGCGGCGACTCCGAGGGCGTGCTCACCGACGAGTACCTCGAGCGGGAGCTGCGCGACGCCGAGGAGGTGCTCGCCTGGCTCGCGGCCCAGCCGTGGTGCAACGGCCGCACGGGGATGATGGGCATCTCATGGGGCGGGTTCAACGCGCTGCAGGTCGCCGCTCGGCGACCCCCGAGCCTCGGTGCCATCGCGGCGGTGTCGTTCACCGACGACCGGTACGCCGACGACGTGCACTACATGGGCGGCTGCCTGCTGACGGACAACCTGTCGTGGGCGTCCACGATGCTCGCCTACAACTCCTGCCCTCCCGACCCGGACGTGGTCGGCGAGCGGTGGCGGGAGATGTGGCACGAGCGGCTGCGCGACAGCGGGCTGTGGCTCGCCGAGTGGCTACGCCACCAGCACCGCGACGACTACTGGCGCCACGGTTCGGTCTGCGAGGACTACAGCGCGATCGACGTCCCTGTGCTCGCGGCCAGCGGATGGGCCGACGGCTACACGAATGCGGTCTTCCGCCTGCTGGCCTCGCTCGACGTGCCGCGCAAGGGCCTCGTGGGCCCGTGGTCGCACAAGTACCCGCACCTCGGCCAGCCCGGCCCGGCGGTCGGGTTCCTCCAGGAGTTGGTGCGGTGGTGGGACCACTGGCTGTGCGGCACCGACAACGGCGTCATGGACGAGCCCATGTTGCGCATCTGGATGCAGGACAGCGTCCCGCCGTCGACGGCGTACGAGGAGCGGCCGGGCCGCTGGGTGGGGGAGGCGAGCTGGCCGTCCCCGCAGGTGCACCCGACCTCGTACCCGCTCGGCGACCACCGCGTCCTGGCTCCCGGAGACCGGCCGGACGGCGTGCCCGAGCGGCTCACCGTGTCGTCCCCCCTGTCCGTCGGCCAGTTCGCCGGCAAGTGGTGCTCCTACAACGCCCCGCCGGACCAGCCCTACGACCAGCGCGAGGAGGACGGCGGCTCACTGGTCTTCGACGGCCCGGTGCTCACCGAGCGCCTGGAGATCCTCGGAACACCGGTCGTGGAGCTGGAGTTCGCCGTCGACCGGCCGGTGGCGATGGTCGCGGTGCGGCTCTCCGATGTCGCACCGGACGGCCGGGCCACCCGGATCAGCTACGGCCTGCGCAACCTCACCCACCTCCAGGGGCACGAGCACCCCTCGGCGCTCGTCCCGGGCGAGCGCTACCGGGTGCAGGTGGGCCTGAACGCCATGGCGCAGGCGCTTCCCCCGGGCCACCGGCTGCGGCTCGCGTTCTCGACGTCGTACTGGCCCCTGGCCTGGCCCGCGCCCGAGCCGGTCATGCTCAGCGTGTTCCCCGGGTCGAGCTCGCTCGTCCTGCCCGTGCGCCCCGATCCCGGCGACGCCGAGCTGTCGGTACCGGACCAGGGTGAGCCCGAGGCGGCCCGGCCGATCGCCGTCACGCCGCTGGCGCCGGGCCGGGAACGCTGGACGGTCACCCGCGATCTGGCCGACAACTCGTCGGCGCTGGACGTCGTCAAGGACCTGGGGGTGGTGCGGATTGACGACATCGACCTGGAACTGACCCGCCGCGCCGACGAGCGCTACACCTGGGTGGGCGACGACGTGGGATCGGTGCGCGGCGAGGTCGCCCACACGATGAGCTTCGTCCGGGACGCCTGGGCGGTCGAGACCCGCACACGGACCGTGCTGACGTCGACGGCCACGGACTTCCGCCTGCACGCCCAGCTCGACGCCTACGAGGGCGACGAGCGGGTGTTCGCCCACAGCTGGCGCCTGTCGATCCCGCGCAACCACGTGTGACGGCGGGCTTCAGTGGTTCGACTCTCGGCTGTCAGCCGGGTGCGCGGAGACCGTCGAGGATGACGCCGAGCAGGCGGCGGGCCCGATCGTCGAACTCGGCCGGTTCCAGGCGGGACAGGTAGCCGATCAGAATGATCACGTCGCGGGCGTCCACGTCGGGGCGGATGGTGCCTGCGGCGCGGCCGGCGTCGAGCAGGCGGGTGACCGCGTCGCCGATCGGGCCGTGGCTGTGTGCGGCGAGGTCCTTCCCGGTGCCGACCTCCAGGGCTGCGAAGACGCCGCGTTTCACTGCGGCGTACTCGGCGACCCGGTCGAACCACCGGTGCAGGGCGGTCAGCGGGTCGTGGTCGGCGAGCAGCGTGTCGGCGGTCTCGACCAGTGCGTCGACGTCGGTTCGGCGCGGTAGACCTCCGCGAGCAGGTCGGCGCGGGTCGGGAAGTGCCGGTAGAGGGTCGCCTGGCCGACGCCGGCGCGCTGGGCGATGGCATTGAGCTTCACGTCGGGATCGGCGGTGATCTCCGCGCGGGCCACGGCCAGGATGCGGGCCCGGTTCTCCGCGGCATCGGCTCGGAGCGGGGGAGCGTTCGACGGCTGGTCGGCGATGATCGACGTGAACGTGCGCGGTGTCCTGCACGGCATCGCGGCGGCACTGCCGGTGTTCCGCGAGCAGGGCAGCGGCCACTTCGTCACCACGGTGTCCACCTCGGGCCTGAAGATCGTGCCCGGCCAGGCGGTCATGCCGGCACCAAGAACGCCGTGCGCACCTTGCTCGAGGGACTGCGTCAGGAGTGCACCGACGGGACGATCCGCACCACGTCGATCCCACCGGGCTATGTGCGGACGGAACTCGCCGACTCGATCGACGACCCGGCCACGCGCGCGCAGATTCGCGACGACATGTCGCGCTTCGCCATCGCGCCCGAGGCGGTCGCCCGCGCCATCGCGTTCGCCATCGAGCAACCCGCCGACGTCGAGATCGGCGACATGACGATCCGGCCGACCCGGCAGGGCTGAGCCGGGCCCGCCCGCTGCCGGCTGCCGGCTGCGGGTGGGCGGCGACGGGGTCGAAACGATTCGATCTCCGGTGTAGGGTCGCCTGACCTGCTCGGTTCGGGTGCGGGCCATTCTTGCGTCGTCTGCGGGGGTCCGCGTTGCCGATCGCGATCGTCGCGTTGGCGCTGGGAGCGTCCGGTATCGGGCTCGCCGAGTTCGCCGTGATGGGTCTGCTCCCCGACATCGCCACCGACCTCGCCGTGTCCTTGTCCACTGCCGGCAACCTCGTCACCGCCTACGCCGTGGGGGTGGTCGTCGGGGCGCCGTTGCTGACCGCCGCGGCCGTCCGGCTCCAGCGGCGAACCGCCCTCCTGTTGTTCATGCGCTTGTTCGCCGCAGGCAACGCGCTCGCCGGCATCGCGCCGAACCTCGGTCTGTTGCTCGTCGCGCGGTTCCTGTCCGGCCTCCCGCACGGAGCGTTCATCGGCGTCGGAGCGTTGGTCGCCACGTCGCTGGTGCCCGTGGAGCGTCGCTCGTCGGCGGTGGCGTCGATGACGCTCGGTGTGACCGTGGCCAACGTGGTCGGGGTGCCGGCGACGACCGTGATCGGCGGGCTCGCCGGATGGCGGATGTCGTTCGGAGTGATCGCCGGGATCGGACTGCTGTGCGTGGCCGCCATCGCGGCCACCGTTCCCCGCCGCACGACCACGCAGCGACCCAGCCTGTCCGCCGAGCTCGTCGCCCTCCGCCGGCCTGCCGTGCTGCTCGTCCTGGGCGTGGTGGTGCTCGGCGCCAGCGGCATGTTCGCGTTCTACACGTTCATCACCCCGACGCTGACCGACCGGACGGGGTTCGGCTCGGCAGCCATTCCGATCCTGCTCATGGTGTGCGGCCTGGGCATGACCGCGGGCACGGTCGTCGGCGGGATGCTGTCGGACCGGTTCGGCCCTCGGCGTGTCGTCGTGGTGCTGCTGGCGGCGCAAGCCGTGCTGCTCACTGTCGCGGTGTTCGCGATGCGCTCGCCGATCGTCGCCCCGGTGCTGGTCTTCGCCGTCGGCGCGGTCGGCCTCGGCTTCTTTCCGCCCGTGCAGAGCATGGTGATGCAGGCGGCAGGCGACGCGTCGACGCTGGCGTCGGCGGCGATCCAGTCGGCCTTCAACGTGGCGAACGCGCTCGGCGCGAGCCTGGGCGGGCTCGCGCTCGCAGCGGGGCTCGGCCTGGCCGCACCACCGGCCGCCGGCGCGCTGCTGTCCGTGTTCGGCCTCGTACCGGCCCTGGTGATGGTGTCCATGGCGCGGCGGAGGAACCGGCCCGCGGCTCTGCTCCCGGAGTAGGGCAGCTCAGGTCTTGTTCTTCACCACGCCCGCGTTGGGGACCAGGTTCCGCTCCAACAAGGCGTACGCCTCTGCCAGGTCACGCACTCCTGCCGGGCTGTTGCCGACCTTGGCAGCTGCACTGATGATGGCCTCGAGGACGGCCTCGCGGGCCTGCTCGCTGGCACTGTGGTCAACCATGGTCGAGGACGCTACCCGCGAGTTGAGCGTCAGCGGCGGGCCTGGGCGGAGTTGACGACGTCGCGGCCGAGGTGTTCCTTGATCTGCAGTCCGAGTTCGGCGCCTTCCATGGTGGCGATGCCCTGTGCGCGGGCGCGTTGGCGAGTGCGGTCGCTGAACCGGGAGGTTGTGACGAGCAGCCCGTTGGTCGCGGTGGGGTGTTCCCGCATGGCTCCCATCAACGCCTGGATGTCCTTCGGCGGGACGACCGAGCGGACGCGTTTGACCTGGATCAGGCATTCGGTGGGGACGTAGGGGTCGGCCTTGGTGGCGACGGCGTCGATGCCGTCGTCGCGCGATGACTGGGTGTGCCAGGCGTCGTAGCCCTTGGCCCGGAACAGGGCGGCCACCAGCTTCTCGAACTCGTGGGGGTCCATGTCCATCAGATCGGTGCGGTGGTCGATCTGTGCGAGCGCCTGAGGTGCGGTGACGAGCCGGTAGCGGATCAGGAGATCGACGTCCACGAACGGCTGCACCGCCTCCAACTGATACGGGTGCGGGGAGATCTCGGCGCCGAGGAACGCGACACACCGGCGAGCGTCGAGTTCCGGGTTGTCCAGGTGCAGCTCGGCGAAGGTGGAACGGGCGGCGGTCACGGTGACCAGGCACGGATGTGTGGGGCGCCCGGTCGCCGGATCGGTCGCGGTGATGTGCCCGTTGACGGTGACCGCGTCGACGAGGCCGGGCGGGAACGCCCGGAAGCAGATCGCCAGCACGGCGAGGGTGACCTGGCCGATCACGTCGGCGTAGAGCGCCGCCCGCTCGGCGGCCTTGCGTTCGACCGGCGCGACGGTGCGGCGTGTGACGACGTGGCGCCACTCCCGCTCCACCGGGACGACGTCGGTGCCCGGGAGTTCGACCTCGACGGCCAGTTCCGCGGCCTCCGACTGGTGGACGGCGCGTCCACGGCGGACCAGCCCCCGCAGGGGAGTGATCGTGCGCAGCAGCGCGGCGGTCAGTTCGGGGACGGCATCCGGGTCTCCGCCGGCCGCTGCGGCGACGAGTCCGTCGATGCGCCGCTCGTGGTCAGCCCGGGCTTCGGCGGCGCGGATGCGGTCTCGGTCGGCCGCGGCGGCCCGGCGGCGTTCGAACTCGGCGAACTCCTCGTCGAACCGGGTCCGGGCCTGGGCGACCGCGCGATTGTGGCCCAGCCGGCCGAGCAGGCCGGGCTCGGGCGGGGCGAAGTCGGCCCAGCGGGGCGGCTCCTCGTCGAAAGGTTCCGGTTCGACCTCCGGCGGGAGGTCGCGCAGGTCGGAGATCGTCGGGATGGGGAAGGCCACCACGACGTACAGCACCCCGGCCAGCGCCGTCAGACGGGCATCCAGCTCGGTCTGCCGCCGGACCGCCTCCGCATCCCGTTCAGCGCGCTCGTGCGCGGCGTCGCCCCGGCGGGTGCCGGCAGTGGACCGGCGGTCGTCCTTGCGGATCTGGGCCTCGGCGCGCAGGCGGGCAACCTCGCTGCGTCGCCGCTGCTCCCGGTCCCGCCCCAGCTCGTCCCACAACGATCCGCGTGCCATCGCCACCCCCGGCGCCCACTTCACCAGCCGCGACGCACGACCAGCACCGCTGATCCAGTGATCGGCCGACCGCGAAGCGTGGCAGGCGTACCGACGGCCGAGGTGATCTGGTCGGTGTGGTGAGGTGGGGGCGTGCAGGTCGTCACGACGGGCGTGGTGTTCCGACCGCAGTCACCGCCGGAGCGGCTGCGGGAGGTGGTCGAGGCCGCCGACGTAGCGGGCGTGGGCGAGCTGTGGCTGTGGGAGGACTGCTTCTGGGAGGGCGGGCTGACCGCTGCGGCTGCCGCACTGGCCTGGAGCGAGCGGTTGCGGATCGGTATCGGCCTGCTGCCGGTGGCGCTGCGGAACCCGGCGGTGGTGGCGATGGAGATCGCCACCTTGGCCCGGTTGTTCCCGGACCGGTTCGTGCCGGGGCTGGGCCATGGCGTGCTCGACTGGATGGGGCAGGTCGGAGCCCGTGCGGAGTCGCCGATGACGTTGCTGCGCGAGCACACCGCCGCGGTGCGTGACCTGCTGCACGGTCACCGCGTCGACGTCGACGGCCGTTACGTGCACCTGGACGGTGTCGCGCTCGAATGGCCGCCGGCGCAACCGCCGCCGTTGCTGCTCGGGGCGCGTGGCCCGAAGACGCTGCGCCTGGCGGGTGAGTCGGCCGACGGCGTGATCCTCGACGCGGCCGCCACTCCGGACGGCGTCCGCGCGGCGTGCGCCGAGGTCGACGCCGGGCGGGCGGTGGCCGGACGTGCCGATCCGTATCAGGTCGTGGTGTACATCGAGCCGCCCGTGGGCCTGGCCGACGACGAACTGGCCGACGTCGTCGCGAAGGCGGTGCGCGACCTGGGCGAAGCGGGGGCCACGAGCGTGGTGTTCCAGGGCAGTGCCGAGGCGCCGGACCCCGGCCCGTTGCTCCGCGCCATCGCGGCGTAGGGCCGGCCCCGGGCACCGGCGACCGTGGTCAGCCCACCTCGGCCTCGACACGCGGCGTTCGGCCGGCGTGCGGATCGGAGTGGAACCGCACGAGTCCGTCGACCCCGTCGAGGAACCACCGTTCCGGGCGTCCTCGCAGAGAGCCCGGCCTCCTCGCCGACGCGATCGCCTCTGCGACGAGTGCGCCACCTCTGCCAAGGCCGCGATGGTCAAGTGCTCCAGGTCAAGCGCGGATTCCCGCTCTCCGCCTGCGCGCAGAACGTCCGTGGCTCGGCGATCCGCGACCTGCTCACCCTGACCGCCCGTTCCGACGTTCTCAGTCTGGCCGGCGGCCTGCCCGCGAGCGACGCGCTGCCCCGCGAGCGCATCGCGGTCGCCGCCGAGCGGGCGCTGCGGGCTCCGGCGTAGGTGCAGTACGGGGAGACCGCCGGTCTCGCCGGCCTGCGCGAGGTCGTCGCCGCGCACGAGGCCGCGCGGGTGGGCCGTCCGGTGGCCCCGTCGGAGGTCGTCGTGACCAGTGGCTCCCAGCAAGCGCTCGACCTGCTCGCCCGGGCCGTCGTCGACCCCGGCGACCCCGTCGTGGTGGAGGACCCCGCGTACGTCGTAGCGCTGCAGGTTTTCCAGGCTGCGGGCGCGGACCTGCACACCGTCCCGCTCGACGCCGAGGGGATGGACCTCGACGCCCTGGAGGGGCTGCTGCGCGGTGGCCTGCGTCCCCGGCTGGTCCACACGGTCAGCAGCTTCCGCAACCCGCGGGGCGTCACGATGTCGCAGGCCCGCCGGGCGCGGCTGGCCGAGTTCGCCGACCGGTACGGGCTGCTCGTCGTCGAGGACGACCCGTACGGCCTGCTCGCCTTCGACGGCGCGCCGCCCCGGCCGGTGGCCGCGTACGGCGACCGCGTGGTCCGCCTGGGCAGCGCGTCCAAGATCCTTGCCCCGGCGCTGCGGGTCGGCTGGCTCACCGGCCCGGCACCGGTGGCCGCCGCCGTCGAGCGGCTGCGCCAGTGTGCCGACCTGTGCGGCTCGACGCTCACCCATGCGATCGCGGCCGAGCTGCTGGCGGACGGGCCGTGGCTGGCCGGGCACCTGCACCGGCTACGCACCGACGGCGCCGCCCGCGCCCGGGTCTTCACCGCCGGCGTCGACTCAGCGTTCGGGACGGCGGCCGTCCGGTCCGAGGCCGCGGGCGGGATGTTCTGCTGGCTCGAGTTCCGCGACGGCACCGATACCGACGCCCTCCTGCAGCGTGCGCTCGCCCGCGGCGTCGCGTTCGTGCCGGGCAGCGCCTTCTCCGTCTCCCGGCCGCGGACCGATGCGGCTCGCTGCTGCTTCGCCACCCTGTCGGCGGCCGACCTCCAGGAGGCGGTGACCCGGCTGGCCGGCGCGTGGCGCGACCCCGTGGCGCGCGGCTCGGCCTAGACGAGTAAGTCCTAACGGCGTGCCTGCCCGGGACGTGGCAGGAGGGTGTTGAAGATCCGTTTGTGACGACAGACCTCAACACCCTCCTAACCGCACTCTATGTGAAGATCGACGACTGGCTG